>JAFZFM010000188.1 GCA_017555865.1 Bacteroidaceae bacterium | reverse complement strand
GTCGACAATGGATTGATTGTCATCATCGGTAAGGACAAAAGAGTAGGGCTTTGCAATGTTGAGGCTGTCGAAATCACCACTGTTCTGCATTCTTGTCAGAACACTACGTAGCTCTTTCTCATAAACAGCTTTCTCCTCTGCTCCTTCCCATTCCTTTATGTGGATGGTTGTCAGCTGGTTGCTGTCATCATCTTCAATGGAAAGAATGCCTGTTTCACTGTTTACCTTGATGTAAAAATCGGTAACCGCTGTTTCAGTGGCAGTGATGTATCTGCTTACCATCTCCTTGATGGTATCCTGCAGTCTTTTGTCTGTTTCCTTGTTTAGTGACATGGTCTTTAGGAACTTTAAAGTTTGTTATAGGTTTCTGCCGTGGCAGTTCTTGAATTTCTTTCCGCTACCGCATGGGCATGGGTCGTTGCGTCCTACACTCTTTTCCACTCTGATTGGTTCGCGCTTTGCATTCTCGCGGGTATCGTGCTGAGCTGCGGCTTTCTGGTTGGGATCTCCAAGTTCTGCCTTGCTCTCGCTGTATCTTGCCTGTTGGTTGCTACGCTTGGGGTCTGGTGCAACCTTTACGTTCTTTTGTTCACTCTCCTGCACGGGGATTTGTCCTCGCATTAGAATAGATGTAGTCTGGTCGTTTATCTTATTGACCATCTTGTCGAACAGTGTTACAGATTCAAGCTTGAATATCAACAGTGGGTCCTTCTGCTCGTAACTTGCATTCTGTACCGAGTGCTTCAGGTCGTCAAGATCGCGCAGGTTCTCTTTCCATGCATTGTCTATTGTATGCAACAGAATGGCCTTCTCGAAACATTTGATAACCTCCTTGCCACGTGTGTCATATGCAGCCTGCAGGTTTACAGGTATCTGGTAAATATGACGTCCGTCGGTTACGGGTACATAAATGTGCTTTTCGCGCATTTCGGGGTGCTCTTTGTATACAAAGTCAATGAATGGCAATGCAATCTGTGCCATGCGCTCTGTGCGCTGCTTGAATCCGTTCATAGCAGCCTCAAAGCACTTCTCGGCCTTAGCTTCTGCGTCTGTCTTGTTGAATTCATCTTCATTTGTTATAGGCAACTCAACAGAGAGGAGTCGTAACATCTCCATCTTGGCATCCTCGTATGTGAAGTTTTCCACAATATGGCAACAACGGTCCCATACCATGTTTACGATGTCCATACCAATGCGCTCGCCAATTAGTGCGTGACGGCGTTTTGTATATATCACTGTACGCTGTTTGTTCATTACATCATCGTACTCGAGAAGGCGTTTACGGATACCGAAGTTGTTCTCCTCAACTTTCTTCTGTGCGCGCTCAATTGATTTTGAAATCATTGAGTGCTCAATCATGTCGCCCTCCTTGAATCCCATGAATCGGCTGTCAAGAATCTTTGCAATACGCTCCGAACCGAACAGACGCATGAGGTTGTCCTCGAGTGATACGAAGAATACTGATGAACCCGGGTCGCCCTGACGTCCTGCACGTCCGCGCAACTGACGGTCCACACGGCGTGACTCGTGGCGCTCAGTACCAATGATTGCAAGACCACCGGCCTGTCGCACCTCATCGCTCAACTTGATGTCGGTACCACGTCCCGCCATGTTTGTTGCAATTGTTACAGTACCTGAAAGACCTGCTTTTGCTACGATGTCGGCCTCCTTCTGGTGCAACTTTGCGTTAAGTACATTGTGTGGAATCTTACGTATTGTAAGCAAACGGCTCAAAAGCTCGGAAATCTCGACAGATGTGGTACCTACAAGCACTGGACGTCCTGCCTTTACAAGTCGGTCAACCTCTTCAATGACAGCGTTGTATTTCTCGCGCTTGGTCTTGTAGATACGGTCGTTCATGTCCTTGCGGGCAATTGGACGGTTTGTTGGGATAACAACCACATCCAATTTGTAGATATCCCAAAATTCTCCAGCCTCAGTCTCGGCTGTACCGGTCATACCCGACAGCTTGTGGTACATGCGGAAGTAGTTCTGCAGAGTGATTGTAGCAAAAGTCTGTGACGCGGCTTCAACCTTTACGCGTTCCTTTGCCTCAATAGCCTGGTGCAATCCATCGGAGTAGCGGCGACCTTCCATGATACGTCCGGTCTGTTCGTCCACAATCTTTACCTGCCCGTCTTCGGTTACCACATATTCAACATCGCGGTCGAACATGGTGTAGGCCTTGAGCAATTGGTTGATGGTGTGTACTCGCTCCGATTTTACTGCATAGTTGGTAAGCATAGCTTCCTTCTTCTGCACTTTCTCCTCGGTAGTGAGGGTGGTGTCGTTCTCCAGCATTGAGAGTTCCGAGGCGATGTCTGGCAACACGAACAGTGTCTGGTCTGCTGCATTACCGGTGATTAGCTCAATACCCTTGTCGGTAAGGTCTACGCTGTTATGTTTCTCGTCAATAACGAAGTATAGTGGCTCTGTAGCCTCGGGCATACGACGGTTGTTCTGCTCCATATAGAACTCCTCGGTCTTGAGCATACCGGTCTTTACGCCAGGTTCGCTCAACAATTTAATGAGTGCTTTGTTCTTGGGCAGTGCCTTGTGGCTGCGGAACAGTGAAAGGTAGCCTTCGGTAACCTCGTCCTTGTTGCTTGAGTATATTTTTGTTCTTGCCTCTGCAAGGAACTGTGTTGCAAGTCTTTTCTGTGCCTCGACAAGTCGCTCTACCAATGGGCGGAACTGCTCGAACATTTGGTCTTCGTTGCGTGGAACCGGTCCCGAGATGATAAGCGGTGTACGTGCGTCGTCAATAAGCACCGAGTCTACTTCGTCCACAATGGCATAGTTATGCTGACGCTGTACCAGGTCGCTTGGCTGTGTTGCCATGTTGTCGCGCAGGTAGTCGAAACCGAACTCATTATTTGTACCGAATGTGATGTCTGCAAGATATGCGTTGCGGCGTGCGTCAGAGTTTGGCTGGTGCTTGTCAATGCAATCTACAGTAAGTCCATGGAACATGTAGAGAGGTCCCATCCATTCCGAGTCGCGCTTTGCAAGATAGTCATTCACTGTTACCACGTGTACGCCGTTGCCTGTCAGGGCATTAAGGAATACCGGTAGTGTAGCTACCAGAGTCTTACCCTCACCGGTAGCCATCTCGGCAATTTTTCCCTTATGCAGTACCACACCACCGAACAACTGTACATCGTAGTGTACCATGTTCCATACGGTGTCGTTACCGCCGGCCTGCCAGTGGTTGCGGTATATGGCTTTGTCGCCTTCAATGGTCACAAAATCAAATTTTGAGGCAAATAGGCGGTCTTTCTCAGTTGCTGTTACAACAACCTCCTCATTCTCGGCAAAGCGGCGTGCACTGTCCTTTACAATGGCAAAAGCCTCGGGGAGTGCCTCGTCAAGAGCCTTGTCGAGCTTCTCGAGTACCTCTTTTTCCAGTTTGTCAATCTGGTTGAAAATGGCTTCGCGCTTTTCGAGTTCTGTATCTTCTATTGAAGCTTTCAGTTCGGCAATCTTTGCACGTTCTGCTGTTGCCGATCCCTGTATTTTCTCTTTAAGAGCTTCTGTAGTTGCACGTAGCTCATCGTTAGTCAATGCAGATATTCTTGGGTAGGCGGCTTTTACCTTTTCTACCCATGGTTGTATTTCGCGCATGTCGCGGCTCGCCTTGTTGCCGAACAACTTGCTTATAAATTCGTTAAAACCCATTTATATAAATTTGTTTGATTGTTATTTGAAATTAAATGCTGCCATTCCTTTTGCGGGTGGTTACATATATTAATAAGGTATTATAGTGTTGTAATATGCAAAGATAGTGACAAACGGGCAAAAAAATATCAAATTGATTTGAATATTTTACACCAAGTATGGAATTTCTTCGGGGTTTGTTGCGAAATTTGGATAAAAAGTAAGGAAGTATGTGGAATGTATATGAATTTGTTATGAAACTTGATTCTGTTCTTTATGGTTTATATCCCAGTCGTATACCCTTTTCTGTTATACAAAAAATACAGCCTCAAAAAAAATGAGGCTGTATTTTCTTTACATCTAATTATGTATTAGTATATATCTTCAGGTTTCAATGGGTTGTTGAGTACAGATGTTGGAACGAGCTCCAAGTAGTCCTGGTCGAACTGGTTCTTACCGTCTGAGTTCTCGGTAACGTCCTTGAAACGCAACCAGTAGTCTCTGTTCTTCAAAAGACGGAATGTACCTACAATCTTACGTACCGACTGCTCACTGTCGCGCATTGTTCCGCCGTTATCGCCGGTCTCAAGTGTAATGCTTGCAGGACCCTTCATGTAACCGCGGTTACGCATAGCCTTATCGTTCTCGCTCTTCTCCTCATCGGTAAGTTGCTTGCCGCTGTCGTCCTTGTCCGAAGTCCATCCGATTGTAATGTTTGTTGCTGCATTCCAACGTAAGTCTACCGGAATACCGCAAATCTTCTCGTCGAAGTAGAACTGGCAAATACCACGATAGTATCCACGTGGATAACCGAAGCGGATTTCGTATGTTCCTGCAGGAACGTGTGGAATACGGTATTTGAAGTCGTATAGACCCTCTACGATAAGCTCGTCACCCTGATAGTTTGCCCATGAACCTAGATATGTTGCATGTGGGCGGTAGTAGAATATCTCGCAACTTTCATTGTTCTGTACAAGGCCTTCGCAGAAACCGCTTGGGATAAAGGTTACAAGCTCGTCGCTCTTTGAAAGATCCCAACGAACGTCGTTATTTGTAAGCTCTGGGAATATAGCCGATACGTCAATTCTTATACGCTCGTTAAGGATGTTACCAGCCATCTCCTCTTCATTATATATAAGGATACGGTCAATGACGTGGATGATACCGTTACGTGCACCCTGATCGAAGTTTGCAAGGCCTGGGTATTTTGTTATTACGTTCTCGAACTTTTCCACAATTACGTTCATGTGGTTTCTCATTTCGGGATTTCTTGCAACAGTACCCATCTCCTGAGCGTAGTTCAGAACGATTTCGTTTCTGAGTTCTGTGTTTGTGTATGGCTATGTAACCTTAATCATTGTGTTAGGCATCATTGTCTCATAGTATTCATATGAGTCAAAGCTCTGGTTAAGATTTACAAGTGATGAGTATCCCTCATTTACATAGTTTTCCATGATGAAACCACCGGGGCTGGTAGATGAACTGTACTTCAACTGGCGGTCGATGATGTGGTATGCTACATACTGGTTCAGCGGGTTATCGCGGTGTGTGTAGTCGTTTCTTATTTCATCGGTAATAGGTGCGCCGGTCTTGGTTGTTGTATACCATTTGTTTGCAAGTGCAATGATGTCATCGATAGTCTCGTAACCAAGGCTCTTGTATAGCTCATCGGGCTCAACAAGAACGGTGAAACGTTTGTTGTTGTATTTTGGATATGGAGCTTTTGAGTTGGACTCCGATGCCAAACGTGCGGTAGACTCTGCAGTTCCGTCATACTCGGGGTCAATTTCAAACTGGCTGAGCAATGCATCAAGGCCGGTAAGCATAATTGCCTCGTGGAAAAGAGAGAATGAGTTGTGTGAACCTATAAGCTCGGGCAACAGTTTGTTCGATGGGTTAAGAACGCCGTCGATAACCTGTATGTAACCGTTCTCCATTTCAAGGTCCTGGGCAATGATACGTGCCGAGTTGTTGAGCATGATGTATACCTGGCCTGTAACTTCGTCGTTGTCCCAGAATACAGTTGTAAAGCGTCCGCTCATGGTGTTTCCAGGGAAAGCACCGGAGCTGATGTCGATAGTCTTGTAACCCATTTCAATAATGTGGTTCTTTGCTATGACAGTTGCCATACTGTCGCTCAAGAATTCAATACTTGGGTCGGTAATACCGGTGTTCTCACCGTTAAGGTATTTCTCGTACTCCTGGGCAAGGAATGCGTCTATAGCCTCGTTGGTCGGAGCAAAACATGTGTAAGATCCATAGGTAGACAGGGTCTTGAGTATGCTACCAGATGATTTGTTACCAAGCTTCGCTTTTGAGAGAATACTGGTGAAGCTACTGAATTTGTCGGGGTTGTTCTGGAGGTGGGTCGAAATAAGTTCGGCCTTGAATGTGAAACGATTGCTCTTGTCAATTTCGTCGTCACAACCCGTAATACCTAAACCAATGACCGAAGCCATGGAAGCAAGGACGAGTGCCTTTAGTTTTTTTGAAATCTTGTGGTTCATGTTACTGAAAATATATAAGTTTATTTTAATTTGCCTATTATGTCTGTCCATTCTCTGCCGCTTGTGTCCGATGGCATTATCCATCCTATGTGCGGGTTGAGGTTACATACACCGGTTACAGGTCCGTCGGGCGAGCATGAGCGCTTGAATTGTTGTATGAAGAAACGTCGCATGAATGTTGCCAGCCATTTCTTTATGACTTCGTTGCTGTATTCGTCCTTGAATGCCTGTTGTGCCAGGAAGTATATCTTCTCGGGTGCATACCCGTTGTGTACAAAATTATATATGAAGAAATCGTGCAGTTCGTATGGGCCTACAAGGTCCTCGGTCTTCTGCTTTATTTCTCCATTTTCGTTGGCTGGTACAAGCTCGGGTGATATTGGTGTATCAAGAATGTCTGTCAATGTGCTTGCAACAGTTTTGTCGCCGCACTCCTGGGCATACCAGTTTACAATATGCCTTATAAGTGTCTTGGGAACCGAGGCGTTAACGCTGTACATGCTCATGTGGTCACCATTGTATGTGGCCCAGCCGAGAGCAAGCTCCGACAGGTCGCCGGTGCCTATTACAATGCCGTTGCGCTGGTTGGCAATGTCCATAAGTATCTGTGTGCGCTCGCGCGCCTGTGAGTTCTCGTATGTGATATCGTGGTTCTCGATATTGTGGTCTATATCCTTGAAGTGCTGCAGACATGCCTCCTTTATGGATATTTCCATTATGGTCACGCCAAGACGCTCCATTAGGGTATGTGCGTTGGTGTGTGTGCGTTCTGTGGTGCCGAAACCTGGCATTGTTATGGCAACAATGTCGCTGTGTGGCTTGCCGCATATATCGCATGCCTTTGCTGTTACAAGCAGTGCAAGTGTTGAATCCAGACCGCCCGATATGCCTATTACGCAAGTGTTGGCATGTATGTGGATAATTCGTCTTGCCAGAGCGTTGGCCTGGATGTTGAATACCTCTTCAAGTCTCTCCTTTGCACAGTCATCGCATGGCACGAATGGATTAGCATTGATGTTGCGTGTGATTTCGCAGTTCTCGCTGTGGATTTGAGGTATGTCAATTACTGTCGCATAACCTTTGCAGCCGAAGTTGTTGTCGGCAATACGCTGTTTCTGTATCTTCTCGGTGTCAATCTCCGATACTGTGTAATGTCCGGCAGTGTTGAACTGTCCGGTTTGTGCCAAAATGTCGCCACATTCAGCAATAGCGCAGTAGCCCGCATATGCCGCATTGCTGGTAGATTCTCCCCAGCCGCAGTTCGCATGCATGTAACCGCACTTGCATATTGCGCTCTTGTTCTCTATACGTGCTTTGGTAGCTTTGTGGCTGCCGGCGATTGTCGCTTCGGCGCTTGGATTCAGGATAATTGTTGCGCCTTCTGCTGCAAGTAGTGCGCCGGGTGAGAGTGGGGCATTGGCTTCGGTGCCGGTCTCTATACCAAAACTGTACTCTGGAGTTGTGAACAACAGGTTGCTGCCAAAGGGAACTTTCTGCCCTGCTACTTCAATAATCTCGGCCTTTGCTATTCCGGCAGTAAACCAACGGCTTTCATTCGAAGTGGAGTTGTTGAGCTGTGCCTTAGGGACAATTCCGCATATTCTGCCATTGTGTATGGCAATTGAGCAGTTGTATAGTGAGTTGTTGTTGGCAACCGGTGCACCTGCAACAGCAATGATATTCTTGCCGCGTGTTGCTTCAATTACTCTTTCAAGTGCCTTTGCGCACTGCTGGATGAATGCCGGCAGAGTGAACAGGTCGCCACAGTTGCTGGATGTAAGTGACAGTTCCGGGAAAAGCACCAGTTCTACATCCTTTTGGGCAAGTTCGTTTATAATGCAGGCTATGTTGTCTGCATTACCGAAACAGTCACCAACGGATAAGGTGGGTGACGCTGTTGCTGTTTTGATGTAGCTGTATTTCATGTGCTTTGTTTAGCTGGTTTTGCACTATTGTGACAAAAGTATAAATTTTATATTATTATAACAAGATTGCTCCTCTTTTTTTTTCAATTATGCGAACATTTGTTGTAGCTTCAGCCAGTACCCAATAAAAAATCACATCCCAGCCATGTGGACGGGATGTGATTTGTGTTGTTATTGTGTATCAATAGATATCTTCGGGTTTGCTTGGGTCCGAAATTATGGTTGTCGGAACAATCTCCAGGTAGTCCTGGTTGAATTGTTGCTTGCCGTCGGTGTTCTCGGTTACATTCTTGAAACGTAGCCAGTGCTCGCCTGGTTTCAGGTAGAATGTACCTACGATCTTGCGTATAGCCAACTGTGATTCGCGCATGCTCTTTCCTTTCTCAAGATGGCAGCTTGCAGGGGCTTTCATGAATCCGTGGTTACGCATTGTCTTGTCTTTGGCTCTGAGTTCCTCCTCGCTTAGTGGTGCTCCTGTTACCTCATCGGTCTCCTTGAACCATCCCATGGTCACAAATGTGTTGTTGTCGGTCCAACGCATATCTACGGGGATACCGCAAATCTTGCCGTCGAAATAGAACTGTGTAACGGCGCGCATGTCGCTCTGGCTGAATCCGAAACGTATCTCATAGCTGCCTTCGGGTACGTATGGTATGCGGTAGCGGAAATCGTATGTTCCTGTTACCAACAACTCGTCGCCCTGATAGTTGGGGTAACCGCCCAGGCTGGTTCTGTGTGGGTGCAGATAGTATACGTGTGTGTTGTTGCTCAGGATTTCAAAGCGTTCGCAATATCCCTCGGGGATATATGTTGTAAACGATTTGTCCTGCTGCGACCAGCGTATGTAGTTGTTTGTGAGTTCTGGGAAAATTGAAGATATATCCCATCTCATGCGCTCGTTGATGATGTTGCCGGCCATCTCAACCTCGTTGTACACAAGAATGCGGTCTATTGTATGCAGGAATCCGTTGATACAGTTCTGGTCGAAGTCTTCAAGTCCCACGCGTTCCTTGGTTACCGAAGCTTTTTCTACAATGACATTCATGTGGCGTGCCATTTTTGGGTTCTTGCATAGTTTACCCATGTTCTGGGCATAGTTTAAGACAATGTGTGACTGCAGTTCGGGGTTGGTGAAAGGCTTGGTTACCTTGATCATCGTATATTTGAGCTTTGTCTCAAAGTAGTCGTATCGGTCAAAGTATGTAGGCATGTTTATCTCGGAGTTGAAACCGTCCTTGCTTACATAGCTCTCCATGATGAAACCGCCGGGACCCGATGATGTGCTGTATTGCAGCTGTCGGTCCAGAATGTGGTATGCAATGTACTTGTTGAGAGCATTTTCGGGATTCTTGTAATCGCCTCTCGCATTGGTACCATACCACTCTTCGGCAAATTTTACCAAGTCCTCGATTGTTGTAATAGACAATCCAAGGTGGTTGTTTGCTGGGTCTGCAAGAACCTCGTTAGGTTCTATGAACAGAGTAAAACGCTGTCTTTTTTCTTCGGGGTATGGGGCTGCGCCCTCCTTGCCGATACCTGGGTTAGGTTCGTAATCCTTTGAATCGTACTCTTCGTCAATCACGTGTGTTCTAAGGTATTCATCATAGCCGGTAAGGACCAGAGCCTCGCTGAAAAGACTCAAGGCTTTGTGTGAGGCCAAAAGGTCGGGAACAGGCTTGTTCGATGGGTTCAATACGGAGTTTATCACCTGAATGACGCCGTTCTCCATTTCAAGGTCCTGTGTGATGATTCTTGCATGACTGTTGATTAGTGCGTATGGGTGTCCGCTCTCGTCTACAGGCCATGTGATGGTGGTCGAACGTCGGTTCATGGTACTTCGTGGGAATGAACCGTCGCTTATGTCGGTTGTCTTGTATCCTGTCTCAATGATATGGTTCTTTGCGATGACGGTTGCCATGCTGTCACTCAAGTCCTCTATGTATGGCGATGTGATACCGGTTCTTTCCTCGTTCAGATATCTCTCGTACTGCTCTTGCAGGAATGCGTCCACAGCCTCGTTGGTTGGTGCAAAGCAGGTGTACGAACCATAGGTGGAAAGCGTCCTGAGCATGTTGCCCGAGGTCTTCTTGCCTATTTTTGCTTTTCTCAGGATTTCGGAGAATTTGCTGAACTTGTCGGGGTTGTTTTCCAGGTGTGTGGCAATGAGTTCTCCTTTGAATGTGAATCGGTTGCTCTGGTCTATTTCATCGTCGCAAGCTACGAATGTGCAACAAGGCAGTGTCAATAGGGCACCGATTGTGAGTC
This sequence comes from Bacteroidaceae bacterium, assembly GCA_017555865.1. Classification (GTDB taxonomy): domain Bacteria; phylum Bacteroidota; class Bacteroidia; order Bacteroidales; family Bacteroidaceae; genus HGM04593. Next base: position 476 of record JAFZFM010000188.1, on the reverse strand, counting down.
TTTTAATGCTTTTGGCAAAATTGATATTCATATTGGTATGTTAGTTTAGTTTCGTATTCAAACGTCCGGTATTTGTGAACGATTCGATTTCAAATATATATAATATATTTTTTATAACAAAGAATATTTGTTCCAAATTATATTTTTGACTCCAAAACCCCTGTTTTTTCGTCTTTTATACCGCTATTTATGCTTGTTGTGGGGTGCTCGATGTAACTTTTTTAGTAGAGGATAACTTGGAATGAAAAAACGCGTTTACAAAAATTAACACACGAAATTTAAAAATTATTCCAAAATTGTTTGGAAGATAGAATGAAATGATATTATATTTGCAATGATTTCAGAAATGAAGTCGAAAACAAAACAAAAAAACAGAATATTAACATAAAAAAATATAAGACTATGAAAAAGTACATTTGTTCAGTTTGCGGTTACATACATGAAGGTGAAATGGCTCCCGAGCGTTGCCCAATGTG
>JAFZFM010000187.1 GCA_017555865.1 Bacteroidaceae bacterium | reverse complement strand
GTCCGGGAACTGCTGTCTTATAATCCTTATACAGGGTTTACTTTACAAGCAGTTTGCAACCGTCGACAATGTATACGCCGGCAGGAACTGCAAACATGTAATTGTCCTGCACAAGTGCTGCAGCTACAACACAACCGGCACAGTCGTATAACACTACACGCTGTGGCACATCAACCGAAACAGCTATTCCACCATCGGTAACCTTTACCTCAATTTGCGAGTCATTGACCACGCTTACAACGCCAACAGTTCCGTCGGTGTTCTTCATACCGCGTTTCTGGTATACACGCACCCAGTCGAAGCGGGTTTCATAGACATGGTTTACATCGGCATTCGCAGCCCATGAATTGTTACCTACACTTTGGTTGAGTATCAAGTGGAAATGCTTGTCGAACGACCACTGTCCTTGGTCAAGGTGCGACTGATTTGACGACTTTACATAACGGGCCACCTGCTTGCCATCGACATACCATATGAGTTCATCCTCGTACCACTCAAGACCATATGTGTGGTAACGGTCGTGAGACGTAGCAACATTGAAACTCGACTGCGGATTGTTCTTGTAACCGAGGTCGTATGTCCAGTTGCTGTGTACAGTGTGCCATGAGCGCTCCTGCGAGTCAATTGTCTCCCAGATATCAATTTCGCCACAATCGGGCCATCCGGCGCTCTGATCCTCGGGCATCATCCAGAATGCAGGGAAGTTACCTGTCCATGGATTGGACTTTATGCGTGCCTCGACATATCCGTACGTAAAGCCAAAACGTTTGTTGCTTTTGATACCACCTGTAATCATTGGAACCGGGTCGCTCTCCTGATCGGGATTAGGTATTGCGCGGGCAACAAGGTCGCCATTCTGCAAGTATATCACCTCCTCGCTGTCGCTGAGCCAACGGTTCCATGTTGAACCGTAACGCTGACAACGCATCCACTTCTCGTCAACAGGCTGCGTATAGTCACCTGCATTGAACTCATCACTGAAAACAAGTTCCCACTCACTATCGGTTGCCGGAGCAAATCGGGCATATAGAGCGACATCGCCATCAACAAGAGCTGATTCAACAACAGCCTTACCACCGGTTACTGGGAGTACTGACTCATTCCATTGACGATTACCATTAACATACTGCTCACTGGCGAGATTGTGACCATGACGCACTACAATTTCATTGCATGCATAGCCTGGAGCACCACGAAGCACTGCTGTAAACGATTCACCGGGAGCAAGTTTCATAGGCAGGGCCGCATAGCCCTCACCATCAATGCTGCCGTCAACAGTATACTGCAACAGGTTCTTCTCGTTTGCGACAAGATTCAACAAGAAGTCAACAACAACACCGTTTTCTGCAACAAGATTCTCCGAACCGTCGGGATTGATATTTGCTGTGTCAAATTTTATACGCGCACGATAGACACCGTCGGGCACAGCCTCATCAAAAGCATAATCGGGCAAAAGACTAGCATTATTTCCTTCACTGTCAACACCATAGTGGGAAGAGAAGGCAACAAGTTCGCTCGACATTGCAGGCAATCCATCGCCATTGAGCAAAGCAACGAATTTTCCATCGTTGTTCAGGTCTATATAGAGATATGCCCCCTTGCCTGCTGCGCCGGCAATATCAAATGTCATGTATCTTGTACCTGCAAGCAAAACAGGCTGTTCGTCGGTATAATTGTAGTATGCAGCATTGCCCGACAGGCTGAACGCAATTTCATTCACACCAACCCGGATATCATGTTCCTTAGCTGTTGAGACACTCTTGTCGAAAGACAAAGCGTATCCCTCACCGCCAATACCACCGGTTGCATTTGCAAAAGAGGCGGTTATCCTCATCTCGCCATCTACATATTCTGCAGGTATTGTCACCTTGCCATCCTTTACAAGGTTACCGGGTATGATATCCTTACGGTACTGTCTGACACCATGAAGCTGGGCTTTACCATCGAGATTATATCCATGCAGTATTGTCAAAGCGTCGAGTACATAGCCTTCAGCAGGAACAACAGAGAGAACAAGCGGTTCGCCAAAGGCAACTGTAGCCGGCAACGAACTGCCATCGGCTGCATACAGGTTGCCATTGTCGGCTACAACAGTCAAGGCACATTCATCGGTATGGATATTTATGCATACATCACATACAGCGCCACCATTCTTGATGATACCGTTGCCATCTTCGGGACGACCGGCCGGGTCAATGGAAGCCCAGTCTACCTTATAGCGCATGAGATAATAACCGGGAGCAAGGTCGGTGGGTATTGTAAATGCCGGCGGATTAAGCACATTGGAATTGTTCACTCTGTTACCATTGCTGTTATATCCGATACCGGAATCTAAAGTTGGCTCGGCATAAGAGAATGCCATGACATCACTACCAGCCGGCAATGAGCCATCTGAATTGATTGAAGCCTCAAAAGAGCCATCTTGTCCACGGTCGAGATATACATAACCGTGCATCCAATCGGTTGTAAAGCCAAAGGTTGGAGTTACAGTATCACCGGCTTTGGCCGCAAAGAACAAATCATCAATTCTTGTATAAACTTTCTTGGTAGATGGCAGATGGATTGTCTGTTCGGCAAGTGTAATGGAATTCAGACGACGGCTTCCATGGGTATAGTTCTGGGATTTGTCGAAAATCACAGGATAATCCTCGACAACACTCTTGTTCACAAGTACCATCTTGTCAATGTCGCCCATATATGAATTTTCGTTGAAAAGACGTACTACGTTCTCACCCTTTTCAAGAACTACATCAAACTCGGCATAGCCGACAGAGCTCCAACCACCCGAATTACCTGTATGAACAAGTGCGTCTCCACCATTCACGCTAAGTTTCATGGTACGGTTATCGCCTGTTACAAAATATACGCGCAACTTATATTCTCCACCGTTTTTGCTGTATACGTTGCGCCACTGCAGGTCATTATTGTCCCTGCCACCAATCCAACCTACAGCCATACCACCGGAACAGATTCCCTTTTCGGCATAGATTGCTGTTCCATAAACCTCATTGTTCTTTATCTCCTGATACGATGTAAGCCAAGCCGTCTCGGCCTCGTAAACGGTACGTTCCAGACGTTCTGCTGCCTCAAGTTTGAATATCTGTGTGCCATGAGCAGGAACATTCACTGTAATGCTGTTCTCATATACTCCCTTGTCGGCTTTCTTGAAGAGATCGCGTACCATCACCTCGCCGGCCAAATCGAGTTCGGAAAAATCCACGCTCATTGAGATGGCCGCGTCGGTTGGATTATAGAAAGCGACCACACGCTTGTGGCCATATTTCACCTCAACATCCTTTACCAGCACATAACCGCCATTCTCACGCTTTACCACATAGGCCTGCAAACCAAGCGGATCCTGATTCACAGCAATAAGTTCCTTGTTCTGCATGAGCTCAAGAGCGTTGCCCTTAATATCGTTAAGGTCGCAACCGATGAGCAATGGAGAACTCATCATGCACCACATGCCAAAATGGGTCTTGTCCTCTTCGTCGGTAAGCCCGCGACCTACCTCGAGCATATCCATATCGTTATAGTGACCAGGACTGGTATAGGCCGACAGATAGAGACTCTGCCCTATTATACTCTTTATCGAAGCCCAACCAAGGTAGATATCCTCGGTAGTGCGCCACGAATCTGCTATTTCGCATGCCCACGTTCCGGGGAATGCCCAACGGCAGATATTCCATGTGACACCGGGACGTCCGGTAGCCTTTATGGCCGCCGCAATCTCCTTGTAACGCTGTTCTACATCAAGGTCAAGCGCTTCGGCATTATTGCCGGCATCGGCACCACAATAGTCAACCTTTATGAAGTCAAAATCCAATTCATTGAAGAACAGCGCCATATCCTCGGCGTCATGACCATACAATCCAACTCCAATACCTATTGTATCTTTGGGATTTCCCCAATATGAAGCACATGTATTGCGACCGGCGTCGGAGTATATACCGGCTTTAAGCCCCAAACCATGAATATAGTCTACAACCGGACGCATACCCTCCGGAAAGCGTGTTGCATGGATAAGGAGTTTACCATTTTCATCGCGACCACCAAAGAATCCGTCGTCGATATTTATATGGTTATAACCGCACTCCT
>JAFZFM010000186.1 GCA_017555865.1 Bacteroidaceae bacterium | reverse complement strand
CCGTTGGGATGAAGGGGTGTGGGTTGAATGTTCTTTCAGGCTCGGCATTCGTGTCGGCAATCTGTTCTACTTTTGTATGACCGATGGTGTTACAGGTAAAGTTGTTGTTGCCTCTGCGTCTGTTTCTTATTTTCTCAATGTCTATGTCGGCGATGGTGTAGCTCGATACCGTTGTAAACCTCTCGCCTTGTGCTATGATTCTGCCGCACTCTGCAATGGCATTGTATCCTGCGTACGCCGAACGGCTGGTTGATTCTCCCCATCCGCTGTTTGCATACAGGTAGCCGCTCTTGTAGCGCAGGCTGTCGGCTTCGATTCTGCTCTTTGTCTGTCGGTTGCTGTCGGCGAGTTCTACGCTTGCGCTTGGGTTGAGGATGATGTCGGCTCCGCATGTTGCGAGCGATGCTCCCGGTGCCAACGGCGCCAGGCTCTCGTCACCGATCTCTATGCCAAAGTTGTAGCTGTCGGTGGCGAAGATGGTGTTGCAGAACATAGGGGCTTCCTGTCCTGCAATCTTTGCTGTGGTATTGCAGGGTAGTGCATTGCCACTTGTGAACCAGCGTGGTTCATTGCTCATCCCGTTATTGAGTATCTTCTTGGGAACGATGCCGACAATGGTTCCCCTGTGCATGACGATGGCGCAGTTGTAAAGTGCATTGTTGTGCAATACGGGTGCTCCGAATACGATTATGGAGTTTGTTGCTCCTGTGTTGATGGCAATGTCGTTGATTGCTGCTTCGCACTCTTTGATGAAGGTGCGTTGCAGGAAAAGGTCGCCGCAGTTGCCCGATGTGAGGCATAACTCGGGGAATAAAATAAGTTCTGTTCCTTTGTACGCGAGTTCTTTGGCTATGTCTATTATTGCCTTTGCGTTTTTTCTGCAATCGCCGGCTGCAATCGCCGGAACGGCAGTAGCTGTTCTTGTGAAACCGTATTTCATGTTATACCTTTCTTAATATGTGGCAAAAATAACTTTTTGTAGTTGTTTTTGCAAATAAAAGAGCCACACATCAACGAAGTGTGGCTCTTTGAAACTGTTTCTTTATTTTACCAATTGTTTCTTGTTGTTTATTATATATATGCCGGCATTGCTGATTTTGTTTATTCTGCGTCCGCTGAGGTCGTATATTGCTGTATCTTCTTTTTCAGCATCGATATTCTCAATGGATGTCGGATACTTGACGATGAATGTCGATACTGTTTCCGGAATGGACTCTATCTCGTTTATGTCGCTATTGGGGTTTTCGCAATAGATTACGTTGCCTTCAATAGTGAATGAATATGTTCCGGCGTCGGTGAGCGGTGTGGCTGTGGTGAATGTCAGCGATGTCGTCTCCTCTTCGGTGGTAGTTTTTTTAAACGTATAGCTCTTGTTGTTGCTGTCGGTTACGATTATTTCTGCAAGGTTTGTGTGGAATATGGCCTTGTTGAGCGATATAGTAATGCTGTTTACCGATTCATATATATCACTGCTGTTGGGTGTGATGCTGCTTATCTTCAGTCCTTCAACAACGGTGATTTTGTATGTCTGGTCTTTTGCAATTGTCAGTTCGCTGTTCTCCTTTGCGCTGACATACCCTTTCTTGAGGACAAAGGTATATTCACCACTACTCTTGATAGGCTCTTCGGTCTTTAGGCAAAGAGCGTTTCCGCTACATGCAGAGCCCCAAGCGTCAATTGCTGAAATGGTTAACGGATATTCATTTCCCTTCTTGTCCTTTATTGCGGCATCGGTGATATTTGTATTTATATCCTGATTGAATTCAAAGTACAGATATTGAAGGCTGTCTGCGGTCTCGTTGTTTGCAGGGTTTGCGTATGTTACTTCAAGAATCTCTTTGCTTTCAACAGTGTATCGTACAATAATCTCTTTGTTCTTCTTGTTGAGTCCGTCGGGGTCGATGGTGAAGATGTTGGCAGGGAATACTATAGAGTAGTCGTTGCTGCTCTTTACGGGCTCTTCGAGAGAGAATTCTATTGTGTTGTCGTCAATGAAGTCAACATAGTCGAAACCGTTCTTTGTGTTGTCGAAACCTACTTTGTAGTATGCGAACAATTTGGGTTTTTCCTGGTAGTCGAGATATGCATCACAGGTGACGGTGAATTTTGAGAATTCGCTCAGTGTGTCTCCATCCTCGGGTTTAATGGTGATGGTGGGGTATTCGATGTTTTTGTATAGTACAGGGAGTTCCTTGCCGATTGTTTCATTCTCGGCATATAGCCCGAATGCGGCTTCCTGAGAGTTGTATGCGATGATTTTACCTGTTGATGTGTTCTTGATTGTTGCGCCTGATGTCTTGTTTGAGCTGATGCTCCATACCTCACCTGTGCTTGGCTTGCTGCTTGAAGCGCAGAGTGTGTTGTTGTTCATGTATAGGTAACGGCCATAAGCATCCTGTATGTTGTAGCCACCGCTTGTGCTTGTGAAGCTGAAAGCGCAGAACTCATTTGTCTCGATATATTTGTTAAGAACGGTAACATCCTTCATGTTGAGGTTGCCGCTGTTTGTATTGTCATAGAATGAGTAGGCAATCTTGTTGTTGCTGTTGATGAGGTATTTGCCGTCTGCCACGTCGTTGGTCGCGGTGAAGAGCGCGATGGGTGAAATAACATAGTACTCGCTTGCAACGTCGCTGTATATTTTTTCTCCTTTTTCATTTTTTATGAATGCAACAGCCTTTACTGTTTTTGTTGTAAGGACAGACAACGCTCCGTATAATTTTGAACCCTCTTTTATTTG
>JAFZFM010000185.1 GCA_017555865.1 Bacteroidaceae bacterium | reverse complement strand
GTCTGTCGCCGTTACCGTAATGGGTAAAGGAGGAAAGTCAGTGCAGCACAGAGCACTCCACTTCCTAAAAGAAAGCTGCTTGCGAAGGCAGAGTAACGCAGAAGAAAATAACCGCCTCTACCAGTAGAGGTAAGGGAGAGAAGGTGGGGTAAGAGCCCACCGGCCGTGCAGCGATGTACGGGCCGTGTGTCTTGGAGGCTGCAAGTTCATGTAAACCGGCGCTTGAGGGTAGCTCGCCCAAGCCGGAGGGTAGAACGCTTTAGCATTGTGGTGACACAATGCATAGATGAATGACAGACACCCCATTAGGGCACAGAACCCGGCTTATAGATTGACTGCCAAATACATTGGGACCAGACATCAATATTATCTTTCCAATAAAGACAATAGATGTGTTTGGTCTCAATTTTTTTCAGCAAGATTCTTTTCGCCCCTTCGTGACCGTATAAAAACCTTATAATTATCGACTTAAGTATTCCACAAAAGTAACCGAAAGGTTTTTGACAAGCATTTTTAAAAAAAAGTTTTCCAAGAATCAAGCACAACAAGCCCCACAACATTGAAGCATATATTCCTATATTTCAACAAGTTGTAGAAATATAATAACATTAAAGTAATTGATAAACAGTAAAATATATCTACCTTTGCACAGATAAAAGTTTTCATATGTATTAATCACCGATTGAAAAACATCGGCTTATAATTGAGCGAATATATGGTTCACATCGGGAAAATCATAAAGGAGAGATTTGATGAACAAAAACTTTCCGCAACTTGGTTCGCCAAACAATTATGTTGTGACAGAACAAACGTATACAGCATATTCAAACGCGAAAGCATTGACACGCAACTCCTGATAAAGATATCTGCAATATTGAAGCACGACTTCTTCAGCTATTACAGCAAGTATCTGGAAGAGACATCAACAATAATATAACCATACATTGAAAAACTTTGGCGGAATACAGTCTTATTGACCATAAACCGTCACTTAGGAACGGAAATCTCTGCCCGTTCCTATTTTTGTATGCGAGATAATATGCACATATTTGTTTCACTGCTTGTATATATAAAAAACAACTTCTCTCGAAAAAGAGAGAAGCTGTTTTTTATATGCTGGTATAAATTACATCATACCGCCCATGCCACCCATGCCGGGAGCACCCATTGGCATTTCTGGCTTATCTTCTTTTTTCTCAACAATCACACATTCTGTTGTAAGGAACATACCTGCTATTGAAGCTGCATTCTCAAGAGCAACACGTGTAACCTTGGCCGGGTCCACAACACCAGCGGCAAAAAGATTCTCATAAACATCGGCGCGTGCATTGTAACCGAAGTCACCCTTACCCTCGCGCACTTTCTGTACAATTACAGCACCCTCTTTGCCGGCATTGGCAACTATCTGACGAAGAGGCTCCTCAATAGCACGCTTAACGATGGCAACACCAGTCTTCTCATCGCTGTTTACAGTCTCTACTCCTTCAAGGCTATCAATTGCACGAATGTATGCAACACCACCACCGGGAACAATACCCTCTTCAATTGCAGCACGTGTAGCACATAATGCGTCATCTACACGATCCTTCTTCTCCTTCATCTCAACCTCTGAAGCAGCACCAACATAAAGAACTGCCACACCACCTGCGAGCTTTGCAAGACGCTCCTGCAATTTCTCCTTATCGTAATCGCTTTTTGTTGTTGCAATCAACGACTTGATTTGAGCAACACGCTGTGCAATTGCCTCTTTATCGCCGTTTCCGTCAACAATTGTTGTATTATCCTTGCTTACAGTAATTTTACCGCATGAACCAAGCATTTCAATTGTTGCCTGCTCAAGTTTGATACCCTTCTCCTCGCTGATTACAATACCACCTGTAAGAGTTGCTATATCCTCGAGCATATCCTTGCGACGGTCACCAAAACCTGGAGCCTTTACAGCACAAATCTTAAGCTGTGTACGCAAGCGGTTTACGACCAATGTTGTAAGTGCCTCACTCTCTACATCCTCAGCAATTATGAGCAAAGGACGACCCGACTGAACTGCAGGCTCGAGAATTGGAAGCATATCCTTAAGGTTAGTAATCTTCTTGTCATAAATAAGGATGTATGGATTCTCCATCTCACACTCCATCTTCTCGGTATCGGTTATGAAGTATGCCGACAGGTAGCCACGGTCGAACTGCATACCCTCTACAACACCAATTGTTGTATCGCGGCTCTTTGCCTCCTCAATAGTAATTACGCCGTCCTTTGAAACTTTACGCATAGCATCGGCAATAAGCTTACCGATCTCGGAATCGTTGTTTGCCGAGATTGAGGCAACCTGCTCAATCTTGTCATAGTCAGTACCCACCTCTTCGCTCTGCTGTTTGATAGACTCAACTACTTTTGTCACAGCCTTGTCTATACCACGCTTCAAATCCATTGGGTTGGCTCCGGCAGTAACATTGCGCAAACCCTCTGTTATGATTGCCTGAGCAAGCAGTGTTGCTGTTGTTGTACCATCACCGGCATCATCATTAGTCTTTGAGGCAACAGACTTCACAAGCTGCGCACCAGTGTTCATATAAGCATCGGCAAGTTCAATCTCCTTAGCCACAGAAACACCATCCTTTGTAATGTGGGGAGCACCGAATTTTTTCTCAATGATAACGTTACGACCTTTAGGACCAAGTGTAACCTTTACCGCATTCGCCAGTTCGTCAACACCCTTCTTAAGCTGGTCGCGGGCATCCATATTGAACAATATCTCTTTTGCCATATCAATTATTTCATTTTACTGTTATACAATTTATATTATCCCAAAATCGCAAGCACGTCGCTCTGGCGCATGATGAGATATTTCTCACCTTCAAACTCAAGTTCGCTACCTGCATACTTGCCATAAAGAACCTGATCTCCAACAGCAATTACCATTTCCTCGTCCTTTGTACCGTTGCCAACTGCAACAACTTTTCCCTGCAAAGGTTTCTCCTTTGCTGTGTCGGGAATGATAATACCGCCAATTGTCTTCTCTTCTGCAGGCTGAGGCAAAATAAGAACTCTGTCTGCCAATGGTTTAATGTTCATGATTTTTAATTTTATTATATTATACTTTTATCTATTTTCATAAGCGCATTGCAATGCGCACATTATTCATATAACGAAAAGCGTGCCAAAAGGGTTCAAACCAACCTTTATTGAAAAAAAGTCATCATTATTATACAATACGAGAGGTCAGATGCGACAAATTGTCACAAATTACATAATCAGGCACGCATTACAAGATACGACGTGTACGCAATATAACAGGCAACAAGAACTGCACCTTCAAAACGTGTAATAACACTCTTGCCACCAAAACGGGACACAATGTATATAAGCAAAGATGAAGCCAGCAGCACATAGAAGTCGACACAACTGAAGTTATCCAGAGCTATCGGCGTTATGACTGCACTGCAACCAAGAATCAGGAATATATTCAGTATATTGCTACCAAGTACATTACCAAGAGCAATACCAACATTACCTTTACGCGCAGCACTTACCGATACCGCCAACTCGGGCAATGAACTTCCGGCAGAAACCACGGTTATTCCAACAACCGCTTCGGACAAACCCAGATAACTTGCCATAGCCGTTGCACCATCGACAAATATATTGCCGCCAAATATGAGTGCCGCCAGTCCGACTGCTATAAAAAGGACTATTCGGAGAACAGAAACTCTTTCCTTGGTATCATCTTCAACATCACTATCGCATGGAATAGAGAAAGTATAACGCACAAAAACAGCCAGAAAACAGAGCAGCAACATACCGCTGTAACGTGTCACATGCTCGCCATCGCCACCGCCCATAAGCATACTCCCCGACACCAGCACAAGCACTATCGAAGCCAACAGGTTAAAAGGAATTTCCCTGGTAAGCATTCTGGGAGAGAATTTTATTGGAGTAATAAGGGCCGTAACTCCTAGAATAAAAAGACCATTAAAGATATTGCTGCCCAACACATTTCCAAGCGCAATGCCCGAGCTACCCTTCAAAGCCGAACCGGTACTGATTACAAGTTCGGGTAACGATGTACCCAAAGCAACAATAGTCAG
>JAFZFM010000184.1 GCA_017555865.1 Bacteroidaceae bacterium | reverse complement strand
GAAGAAGGCTCTTGCACCTACAGACAGGTATTCACGTAACATAGAAAGCAGTGAGCTATTCACTTACATATATAACATTGACACCGTTGATAAGGTTCTTCAGGACTTGATGCAGAACGGGCTCAAGGTGCAGAATGGCGAACGCATAGGAAAGTCTATTATCTTCGCCTATAGGCACGACCACGCAGAACTTATCGTTCAGCGTTTCAATGCTCTCTTCCCTCAATATGGAAGCGAGTTCTGTGCCCTTATTGACAATCGTGTAACATACGCACCGGACTTGATAAACAAGTTTGAGGTTCGCGACGGAATGCCACAGATTGCCGTGTCGGTGGATATGCTCGATACCGGCATTGATGTTCCCGACATACTGAATCTGGTATTCTTCAAGCCTGTTCATTCCAAAATCAAGTTTTGGCAGATGATTGGCCGAGGCACACGCCTTTCGCCGGACATCTTTGGTCCTGGTAAGGACAAAGAGTATTTCAATATATTTGACTGGTGCAATAACTTTGAGTTCTTCAGTCAAAAACCCGACGGCAAAGAGGCTGTATCTACGCAGTCGCTCACCGAACGTATCTTCTGTGTTCGTACAGACATCGCTGTCGCTTTGCAACACGCTGACCACCAGGCCAACGATTTTTCAAAAGGTCTTCACGACTGCCTTAAGGATGAGCTTCGCAAGCAGGTGGCAGAACTGCAAGATACACACATATCGGTGCGCCAACATTGGGAAGTTGTAGATAAGTTCCGCAAGGCGGAGAATTGGGGGTATCTCTCATCTGTCGATGCAATCCTGCTTAAAGAAGAGGTCTCTCCATTGATTGTAAAATCACTACTCGATGAAAAGGCAAAGCTCTTCGACCTTCTTGTCTACACCATAGAACTCTCATTGCTTGTGCCCGAGGTTAATTCTTCTCGCAGTCAGAAAAAGGTGATTGATATTGCCACTCTCTTGCAAGAAAGAGCCTCAATACCGCAGGTAGCTGCAAAGATGTCTGTAATCAAGTCTATTACAGAGGCACAATTTTGGGAGGCACCTACCTTGAATAGCTTGGAGTATATCCGCACCGAGTTGCGTGATATAATCAAATTCCTTGTAGGTGGCGAGAATAGGAAATTCACTATTGATATAGAAGATACCGTCATTGACAAGGGTACAGCCGAGCTTATCTTGCCCCGTACTTATAGGCAGAAAGTGCTTGAGTATCTTGCCGAGAACCGAAAGCACCCGGCAATACAGAAGATAGTGAATATCGAGCAGCTTACTCGCGAAGACATTATAGAGCTTGAACGCATAATGTGGAAAGAGCTTGGCACGAAAGAGGAATATCAGAAATATGTATCGAGTGGTAACCTACTTTGTGGTGACAGCGTGGCAGCCTTTGTACGCTCACAGGTGGGCGTTGATTTGACAAAGGCACTTGAGGCATTCTCGTCATTCATCGGAAGCTCCGTCTTGAGCAGTATGCAGGAAGAGTATTTGAAGACAATTATCACTTATGTTAGTAGCAACGGCGATATCACCCCGGCCACACTCTTGTCAAAAGCGCCGTTTGATGCCTACAAATGGCAAGCTGTCTTCGGGCAGAACCTTATCTGCGTAAAGCAGTTCGTCGATAAGTTACATAACAGTATCGTGGCATAAATTCATTACTATGGAAGCAATCGACCTTGTTTTTGAGATAGAGGAACAATGCGAATATTTTGCAAAGGATATTCGTGCCAGGATATGCGATAATATTATCGCAGCCTTGAATAAATGTACCGGCATTGAGGGCGACGATTACGATGCTTTGGGAATGACCTATTTTGATAAGGTCGCTATCAAGTATCAGTCTTGTTCGCTTGAAGAGATAAGCGACGGTTTTGAGGACATCTTGAACGGAATGATAGATGTTGAATATGACAACCTCTCGCCAATCGAACGTCATATTATGGACTACTCTTGTTGCACAAGCCGAATGGAGTGCGACATCGAGGCTTCAAAGGGCAAAATATTGGCCGACCTTTGTAAAATCATTGACGAACACTATTACACCGAGGTCGTACAGAAATATGTAGATACACTTAATGGCTATGGGGGTAATGAATTTATTTAAGAGAAAATCACACCCGACCGTTTGCCCCAAATGTGGTGGCAAGGTTGTGCCCATTGTCTACGGTATGCCAACAGTAACATTGGAAGAGAAAGCCGACCGTGGCGAGGTTATCATTGGTGGCTGTTGTATAGCCCTTGATGAACACGGCCGTCAGCTCGACCCCAAGTGGGGCTGTATCGATTGCGACGAAAGATTTTGATTATTGAAATGGGCTTCAGTTTCTACAAGAACAAGAAAACGGATATCATCTATTGGGTAGAGAATAGTGGTGTCGTAGGTGAACATCTGTTTACTTTTGACAAAGAGAAAATATATAATCTCTTTGCGGACTATCCCCACAATTTGACTCCCGAAGAGAAAGAAATCTTTGATAAGGAAAATCCTTATTGGTGTGATTTCTTCAAGGCTTCTTCCACCTCTTGAACTTATAACGAAAATTGCGAAGTAGTAAGCTACCTCGCAATTACACAAAGCCCCAAGCTTGATCTCTCGCGCCATCCGGCGACTTGGTGGTACAAAGGTAAAGATTTTTTTTCAAATAATGATATATTTGCAATAATTAGGTTATACAAGATTAGAAATATGAAAAAGTTTATAACAACTCTATTTGTGGGCTTCTTGGGCTTGGTTTTATTAAACTCTTGCAGTGAAGATAATGAAGAGCCGATGAGCGTTAAGACTGCACTTATTGGTGCGTGGAACACATCTATGGAATCTTCCAACTGGAAAAGTATCAATATAGAATCGAATGGGGCTATGAAATATGGTTACTTAAGTGCTGAAGAATTGGAAGAAAAGGGGTATGTTTACGATGCGGAAGAGGGTATTTACAAACAAATAGATGGTATGTATCTTGTAACATACAATCCCAAGAGTAATGCCTATTGGGCTTTTGATGAAGCTTCGCAGACCATTTCAATGTATACTGAAGATGGGTATTATGCTTTTACTTATAAAGTGGTTATGAATGAAGGATTTAATTCTTGGGCAGGTGTTGATTTAGTAAATGGCAGGACATACTCTTTTGTAAAAAAGTAAGAATTAACAGAGGTTCTGGCAAACCTATGGAGAGTACTCCACACCCCAATGCTTTTGTGCTGGGGTGTTTATTTTTTGCAGTTATCGAAATTGTGTCTATCTTTGCAGTGCACATCAAATGTGTAGGGACAGGGTCAGTGACCGTGTACCGCCACCGGGGCATCGATGGATGTCCCATTTTTTATATTCTTCAGTGCTTCTTCCACCTCTTGAGCTTATAACGAAAATTGCGAAGTAGTAAAACTACCTCGCAATTACACAAAGTCCCAAGCTTGATCTCTCGCGCTACGCGGCGACTTTGCTGTGCAAATATAGTGAAAAAAACAAAGGCACCAAAGGCGGCGGTTAGGACTCAAACGCCAGGATGCCATTCCTTCAATGCTTTTGTGTTGTTTTTGCAGATATCGAAACTGTGACGGGCACCGAGGGATGTCCCATTTTTATTTTATAATCTTTAGTGCTTCTTCCACCTCTTCTAACGGCAACAGATGGCCGGACTTGCAATCATATATAAGATGATTGTCATATCCTTTGTATTCGTCGATGAAGTGCGTACCGAGCTTTGCGTAATGAAAGGCCTCTACCACCAAACGGCTCCGATGATTACCACCGTCGCAATGTACCAATATATGCTTGTCGGTATTGTCATATTGCATAAGTGTCTTTACCGCCTTTTTGATGTTCTCCCACCCGATGTCGGGCACCTCTTCGTCAAGTGGGAAATGGTAGTATTCTATACCTTTCTGCTTGATAGCATCTACAATCTCCGCTTTGTACTTTTGCGACACATTGATGACAACGCCAATTTCGGGCGTAAATATCCATTTGTTGTTCACATCGTACATATTCGGGTACGGGCGTACTGTGATATTTGCAAACT
>JAFZFM010000016.1 GCA_017555865.1 Bacteroidaceae bacterium | reverse complement strand
TCGTAACCGAACACCTTGTATATCTCAAGTTCACCGTTCTGGTGCAACATAGCCAATGAAGGGTGAGAGATACCATTGAACATGTTTGTCTTTACGGTAGTATAGTGTATCATATCCTCAAACACTACCCTGTCACCAATTTCTAGCGGTTTAGGAAACTTCCAGCTACCCATATAGTCGCCGCTGAGGCAGCTATTACCTCCTAGACGGTATATATTCTCGCTGAAAGGAGCACCCTTTACAGCGTCAGCCTCAAGTGACTCGGCACCTGTCACAACCGGTTGGTATGGCATTTCAAGACAGTCGGGCATGTGACATGTGAAACTTACGTTCAGGATTGCGGTGCGTATACCACGGCTCTCCACAATATCAACTACCTGTGATACAAGAGAACCTGTCTGCCAGGCAAAAGCCGAACCCGGTTCAAGAATAATCTGCAGATTGGGATAACGGCTACGAAGTCCCTTGAGCAAGCCTATGAGGTGCTCAACATCGTAATCCTTGCGTGTCATAAGATGACCGCCACCCAGATTAAGCCATTTGATACGGTGCAGCCACTTGCCGAATTTCTCTTCAATGTGTACAAGAGTATTCTCAAGAGCGTATGAACTGGACTCACAGTGGCAATGGCAGTGAAAACCCTCGATACCCTGTGGAAGCTCATCGGGCAACAGGTCGGCAGTAACGCCAAAGCGGCTACCGGGTGCACATGGATTATAGAGTTCGGTCTCAATCTCGGAATACTCGGGATTAATACGTACACCACACGATATGGCGTGGTCTGCACTCTTGGTCATTGGGTAGAAATGCTCATACTGTGTAAGGGAGTTGAAAGATATGTGGCTGCTGCAGCGCATCATCTCTCCAAACTCCTCAGTTGTATATGCAGGAGAGAATGTGTGGGCAAGAGAGCCGAACTCCTCGAGCGCAAGACGCGCCTCGTGTATTGAACTGGCTGTAACGGAGTTTATATACTCACGGAAGATTGGAAAACTTTTCCACAAGGCAAATGCCTTGAAGGCAAGAATAATCTCTACACCGGCCTCACTTGCCACACGGCTTATGAGCGAAAGGTTACGGCGCAGTAGTGTCTCCTCCATCACATAACATGGTGACGGAACTTTGTTTATCATCTCATTATCCATTATTCTATGACTTTTAGTTTAGCAAATTTAAGCAATAGTGTCTTTACTCCTGCATTCTGAAAACGGATTGTAGCCTTTGCATTCTCGCCAACACCTTCGGTTGAGACAACCTCGCCCATTCCAAAGCGGTCGTGCTGTACAATCATACCAACATTCAAGGCTGCATGGTTACTCTTGGGAGCATAGAAATCGCGTGCCACATCGGACATACGGTGCAGATTGGCCGGCTTTTGCGAGAATGCCGACGCGTTTATGACACGTTTGCCCTCAACTGTCTGTGGTTGCTGCACAGTTCTGTTTAATGTCTGTTGCGGTGCCGATGGTTGCGGGCGCTGCCCGAATGTACGCGGTTGCGCTGCAGCCATGCTGTTTGTGCGGCCAAACATAGTGCCGCTGCGCATGGGTTGCTGCGATGTTGCGCGGTGCTGCACTGCACCACCCTGCAACGCAATGTAGCGTGTATCAATCTCCTTTATAAAGCGGCTCGGTTCACAGAAGTTGAACTGGCCATATTTGTAGCGGCTCTTGGCAAACGACAATACACAATGTTCCTTGGCACGTGTTATGGCAACATAGAACAGGCGGCGTTCCTCTTCCATTTCGCGCAGTGAGTTCTGCGCACACTGGTTAGGGAAAAGTTCCTCTTCCAGACCTACAATGAACACTGTTGGAAACTCAAGGCCCTTTGCCGAGTGTATTGTCATCAATGTTATGCGGTTGTTATCGTTTTCGGTATCCTCGTTATCAAGATCGGACATCAGTGAAACCTCGGATAGGAAATCTATGAGTCTGCAACGGTCACTGCCCTCCTGACGACGCAAGTCCACAAAATCGGCAATACCGTTTATAAGCTCCTCGATATTCTCCTGGCGTGCCTTGCCCTCGACACTGTTGTCGCGTGCAAATTCCACTGCAAGGCCACTCTCTGTCAGTACCGCACGCGCAACGGTAAGCGCATCCTTCTCCTCGGACATAACGGCAAGCCTGTCTATAAGGGTGGCAAACGACTGCAACTTGGTTGCTGTTCCTTTTGAAAAATCAGGCGGTATGATACCCGTAATAACCTCCCACATGCTCACACTACGTTCATAGGCTGTGTCCTTTATTTTTTGTACGGTCTTATCACCTATACCGCGTGCAGGATAGTTTATTATGCGCTTGAAAGCCTCCTCATCGCAGCTGTTGCAAATGAGGCGGAAATAGGCAATCACATCCTTAATCTCCTTGCGCTGATAGAACGACAGACCACCAAAAATGCGATAGGGATATGCACGTTTACGGAAAGCCTCCTCAAAGACACGCGACTGTGCATTGGTTCTGTAAAGGATTGCGAAATCACTGTACTGCAACCCCTCGCGACGGCGAAGATCGGCAATCTTGTTTGCAACAATCTCGGCCTCCTCAAAATCGGAATATGCCGAATATAGCGCCAAAGGCTCACCTTCGCCACGCTCCGAGAAAACACATTTCTTTATCTGCTCGCTGTTGCGTGCAATGAGACTGTTTGCAGCATTCACAATCATCTTTGTCGAACGGTAGTTCTGCTCCAGTTTGAAGATTTGCGCTCCTTCGTAGCGCTCGGTAAACCCAAGGATATTACCTATATTGGCTCCACGAAACGAATATATGCTCTGTGCATCATCACCTACCACGCATATTGCACGGCTTGCCTGTGTAAGCTGCCAGACAATACATCCCTGGACATAATTTGTATCCTGATACTCATCGACAAGCACATAACGGAAACGTGCTGCATACTGTTCAAGAACTTCGGGATGTTCGTTGAACAGCCTGTATGTATTCACCAGCAGGTCGTCGAAATCCATTGCATTGGCAAGATGACACCTGTCGGCATACCTTTTATATATCTCATATGTCGATGGAATGCGCGCACGTACATCGTCGCCACGCAATCCTTGGTCATTCTCATAATCCCTTGGAGATATAAGAGCACTCTTTGCACTTGATATGCGTTCGGCAACAGCATTGGGCTTGTATAGCTTTTCATCGAGTTGCATCTCCTTTATAATACTCTTTACAAGACTGCGCGAATCGCTCTGGTCGTATATGGTGAACTGTGGAGTGAAGCCAAGCAGATGTGCCTCGCGACGCAGAATCTTGGAGAATACCGAGTGGAATGTTCCCATCCACAACATTGAGGCTGCACGCTCACCCACACGCGCTGCAATACGCTCTTTCATCTCCCCGGCAGCCTTGTTGGTAAAGGTCAGCGCAAGGATCGACCACGGTTCATAACCATGCTCAAGCAGATATGCAATCTTGTATGTAAGCACACGTGTCTTGCCCGACCCGGCACCGGCAATGACCAGAGATGGGCCGTCAAGATAGCAGACAGCGTCGAGCTGCGCTCCGTTCAACTCTTTTTCGTAATCAATCATCATTTACAACAACCGGCACATAGCCGTAAATATTGTGCGAAGATAACGAAAATCTGCCACATTTGCGAACACTGGCCCAACAAACATTGTTTATAGGGTATCATATATATAAACAAAGAACCAATGAGTACAATTATCAAATCAACAGAGACGGGGTTCCGCATGCCGGAACTCCTTTACCCAACGGGTGCGCTTGCGCCGGTCATAAGCCAGGCTACAATAGAGTGCCATTTCGGCAAGCACCTGAAAACCTATATCGACAACCTTAACAAATGCATTGCCGACACCGAATTCGAAGAGATGACATTGCGTGAGATTGTTGAACAAGCACCACAAGGACCGCTTTTCAACAACGCAGGACAAGTGCTCAACCACATGCTTTACTTTGAGCAGTTCGTACCCAATGCACCTGCCAACAACCTGCCTACAGGAAACCTCAAAGAGTTCATACAATTTGACTATGGCAACTTCGATAACCTGAAAAAGAAGATGGAGGACGCAGCTGCAGCACTTTTCGGCAGCGGATGGGTGTGGCTGGCACAGGATGATACCGGCAAACTGAACATTGTGAGCTGCGCAGGAGGAGATAATCCAATAAGGCACCGCATGACACCACTTTATGGTATTGACGTGTGGGAGCATGCCTACTATCTCGACTACCAGAACCGCCGCACCGAACATGTAAAGAAATTATGGAACATTGTCGATTGGGAAATGATAGAGAGTCGTCTATCAATATAAACATTAAAGAGGGCGACATGTCGCCCTCTTTAATGAAATAATGGATGGTTTACCCAAAAGCAAAATGAACTGTCCACTTTTGGCATGAGGTCAAATAAAAAGAGCCTTTTTAGTAATCCTCATCCATATATCTTATATCATTTTACCTCTTTTACTATATAAACAATGACGGGCAAATGATCGCTGTAGCCATTGAGCCATACACCACCGGCATGTGTGCGCTTGGTATTTCCCTTGTAACGTCCCTCTTGCTGGAACATGTAGTTGCGTGAAAAAATCTCGGTCTTGTAGAGTTTGAGTGTAGAACGGTCGTTACCTATAAGATTGCCGCTCACTACAATCTGATCGAAAAGATTCCATTTACCTTTATACTTGAGAGTTCCCAAACCCTTCTTGCGCAGGATATTCCACCATGGGTTATAGAGGTCGGTATCTGACTTTATATCCTTTTTCTCACGCACAGCACCAAGACAGGTCTTCATGCTCTTGTCATCGGGGTCGTCGTTCATATCACCCATGATGATTACCTTTGATTCGGGCATTTCGGCCATGATAGAATCCTTCAACTGGCGAACAAGCACTCCGGCGCGCTCTCGCGCAGGAGACTTGGCAAATCGCGATGGCCAGTGGTTTACGATAATGTGGACACGCTCACCACCCATATCGCCACTTACAATAAGAAAACCACGGGTTTTGTATGTTGTATCGTTATCCTCGGTTGTATAAGGTGCAAGTTTTGAGTTTACAGGCTTGAAAAGTTTGGGATTGTAGAGCAAAGCACAATCCACACCGCGTTTGTCGGGTCCCTCGATATGTACAAAATCCCATCCGCGTGGAGCAAGTATCTCGTGGTCAACGAGGTCGCGGAGCACACGGCTATTCTCAATCTCGGAAACACCCACTGCAGCCATACCTATAGGTAACACATCGGTCCCCATCTCATTGAGTACGGTTGCCATGTTCTTCAGTTTATTGGTATATTTCAATGTACCCCACTTGTTGGTTCCGTCCGGCAGATACTCATAATCGTTCTTTCCCTTGTCGTGGATAGTGTCGAACAGGTTCTCCAGGTTATAGAAACCTACACTGTACAGTTCATACTTTTTCTCCTGAGCCTGCACGGCAAAGAACTGCAGGAACAGAACAGATACAATCAAAAACAGTCTAAATCTTTTCATATTTCAAATTCAGTTATTTTCACGTTTTTTTAACCCACTACGGATATTTTGGGTAAAAATAATAAATAAATATTTCATATCAAGCACTGCCCCATCAAAAAAAATGCCTTTACGTCAACTTTGAATCCCGAGATAAAAAAACCTCAAAAAAGCTTTAACGGATAACAACTTTTTATCATCTTTGTATAATATTAGGATAGTTATGTTAGCACCTATCGTGTAAAAGCGTGCATATTTTTCTACAACAGATTATATATTAAGTTTTTATATATTGCTATGAGTAAATTTTCTAAAATTGCAGCACTTCTGCTGCTATGTTCGGCCTGGTGCAATGCCACCGGAGCATGGGCACAGGGGGCAGCAACACAAGGCGGAGGCTTGAAGAAACAGCATCCATCACGCATGTTGCTTGCCGACACACTGCTTGTAAAGGAAGCAAATGCAGTAGACAATGTCATCACAATAAGCGATGACAACAATGAGTCGTACACATTCTCCGAAGGACAGCTTGGCGAAGACGATGACTTTGCAGGTACAACAGCAATGGTATCGTCAAACGACGACTACTTCCTTTCCGAAGTTGGCTATCTGTTCAGCCCTATGCGTTTTCGCATAAGAGCCTACGAGTCAATGTACAACAACGTCTATGCCAACGGCGTACTAATCAACGACGCCGAAAGAGGACAGTTCA
Source organism: Bacteroidaceae bacterium (assembly GCA_017555865.1). Lineage (GTDB taxonomy): Bacteria > Bacteroidota > Bacteroidia > Bacteroidales > Bacteroidaceae > HGM04593. The sequence goes on along the minus strand of JAFZFM010000016.1, from coordinate 4,088 downwards.
GCTACGGAATGATAGGTGGTCTGAACGACGCAACACGCAACAAGGAGGGAGCAACCTACCTCGAGCACAACGGTTTCGGTGTAAGCGCAATAGGCGGAGCAAGCAACATCAACATGCGTGCAAGCCAGTATGCTGCAGGAAACAAGATGTCACTTGTGGGATGTAACCGCAACTATATTGCACGCGCCATGTACACCGGCTCTACCGGACTTATGGAGAACGGTTGGGCATTCACAGGTTCAACATCTTACCGCTGGGCAAACGAAGGTGTCATCGAGGGTACATTCTACAACTCGTTCGCATACTTCCTTGCTGCCGAGAAACAGATTAACGACCAACACAGTATTTCTGTAGCTACATGGGGAACACCAACAGAGCGTGCGCAGCAGGGTGCAGCCACAGCCGAAGCATATTGGCTTGCCGGCAGCAACTACTACAACCCCAACTGGGGATACCAGAACGGCGAGAAGCGTAATGCACGTGTCGTAAACTCATTTGAGCCGGCACTGCTCATCACATGGGACTACAAGATCAACGACAAGGCAAAGCTCACCACATCGGTATTCGGCAAATACTCAATGTACAGCACAACTGCTCTTGGATGGAACGGCAACGCAGCCGACCCACGTCCAAACTATTACCAGAACCTTCCAAGTGCGGCATACGACGTATGGGATCTCACCTACACTCCAACCGAGGATGAAATAGCCGATTACATGACACGCTACAACTACTGGAAGGAGAGCAAGGCAAACCGACAGCTCAACTGGGACTACATGTACTTTGCCAACCAGCAGGCCAATGCAAGCGGTGGAGAGTGCCTGTACTATGTAGAGCGCCGTCATAACGACCAGCTCACATTCAATGTAGGTTCTACACTGAATGTTGAGTTCAACCGCTTTAACCGAGGTACACTTGGCGTGCAGCTTGGAACAACCAAAGGTATGCACTACAAGACAATGAGCGACCTGCTTGGTGCTGAGAAATACACCGATATCGACAAGTTCTCGGTAGGTGATTTTGGTCCTAACAGCGATTATGTACAGAACGATGTCGACCACCCCAACCGCCAGATCAAGGAGGGTGACACATTCGGTTACGACTACGACCTATATGTAAACAAGGCAAACCTTTTCTACCAGCACCAGTTCAGCCGTGGCATGTTCCATCTTTTCTGGGGCGCGAATGTTGAGGGAACAACCATGGAGCGTTACGGACACATGCGTAACGGACGTGCAATGGAGTTCTCAAAAGGCAGCAGCGGTACAGCTAAATTCCTTGGTGGAGGAACGAAACTTGGCATGACACTTGCATTCAATGCAAACAACACCCTTTCCATTGGTGCAGGTTTTGAGAACCGCGCACCTATTGCCTATAACTCGTTCATAGCTCCACGTATGCGCAACGATTTTGTACATAGACTCGAGAATGAGAACATATTCAGCGCCGAGGCTTCGTACAAACTCATTGCCGGCCCACTGTCGGCAAAGGTAAGCGGTTATTACACAGTCCTCAAAAACCTTGTTGAGCAGAACGCATTCTACAACGACCAGCAGTCACAGTTCACATACCTGACAATGACAGGCGTGAACAAGGCTCACTACGGCGTTGAGGCAGCAGTTGTATACAACGTGACATCGGCACTCTCTTTCAACGCTGTTGCCTCAGTCGGCAATGCCGAGTACACCGACAATGCCAACGGTTTCCTCATCAGTGAGAACGAGAAGGTTGTAATGAACGACAAGGTGTATATGGACGGTGTAAAAGTTGACGGCACACCACTCACAGCATTGAGTCTTGGTGTTGACTACAACACCAACGGCTGGTACCTGAGCGCAAATATCAACTACTATGACAATATCTACATCGACGCTTCCAAATATGCGCGCCTTGCAGGTGTTGTGGGCGAGCCTGTAATTGACGCAACAACAGGTAAGGAAATCCTTGACATTCCATCACAGTACAAGGGTAAGGGTGACTTCATGGTAGACGCATCTATTGGTAAGAGCATTAACCTGCGCAATGGTAACAAGTTGAACATCAACTTGAGCCTCAACAATATCCTCAACAACCAGAAGATGATTACTGGAGGATATGAGCAGAACCGCGACGACAGCTATGCCGACGGTAGCGAGCGTACATACAAGTTCTCAAAGAACCCATTCCTCTACTACGCAAACGCATTCAATGCATACCTGAACATTGGTCTACGTTTCTAAAAAATAAAAGAAGAATATGAAAGCAATCAAATATCTATCAATACTAGCACTGTCGCTATTTACAGCAACAGCCTGCATGAACGACTTTGATGAGCCAAAGTTCGATGTGCCACCATTCGGCAACAACGGAATTGGCGAAGCAAACACCACTGTAGCCCAGTTGAAGGAAAAATATGCCGCAATAATTTCGGGCAGCAGTGTTGAGGAGATCACCGAGGATATAATTATAGAAGGTGTTGTTGTCGGCAACGACATTACAGGCAACATATACAAGCAGTTCATCATTGACGATGGTACTGGTGCAATTGTCGTAGGCGTCAACGATGTTGGTTTGTATGCTATTATGGCAAAAGGCCAGAAGGTCGCTATCGACTGCAAAGGCCTGCATATTGGCGGTTATGGAAAATCGGCACAGATTGGCGCACTTTACGAAGGTAAGGTTGGCCGCATGCCAAAGGCAGAATTCCCCAAGCACGTAAAGCTCATTGGCAAACCCGGCCAATACAGCATTGAGCCCGAGGTTATTGACGCGAATTTCTTTACAGACGCCAACAAAGCAACATTACCAAAGTATGTAAGATTGGAAAACATAACTATTGCCGAGGCTAACGGTACAAAGATTTGGGCTCCCGAAGAGGAGGTTGCATTCAGCAACACCGTTAAGCGCAATGTAAAGATTGGCAAGACAAATGTCATTTTCCTTGTGAGTACATACGCCGACTTTGCCAACGAAGTAATGCCTGCAGGTGCACTTAACGCAACTGGCGTTCTCACACGTTACAACAACGACTGGCAGTTCAATTTCAGCTCTACCGACGATATACAGCCCATAGTTGCTGCAGAATAAAAAACGAATTATAATTAACTAAAAATAAAGCTATGAAACTTAAGAACCTATTTATTGCAGCAATGGCAATGTTTTCAATTGCTGCATGTACCGAAACTCCCGACGCTCCATACGATTTCCCGAATGGTGGTGAAAACAACGGAGGCGGTACTACAGTCGAGGGTACAAACCTTTTGGAAAACTCCGACTTTGAAGTATGGGAAAATGGCACACCTACAGCATGGGGACAGACCGTAACAAACAGTACATACAGCCAGTCAAGCGACGCTTATTCAGGCAGTAGCGCTGTACTTATTGAGGGTTATTCATCATCAAACAAGCGTTTTGCCTCAAAGAGCTACACACTCAAGGCCGGTAGCTACACATTGAGCACATACATCAAGAAGAGCGGTGAGACACTTGGACAGTACCGTCTTGGCTATGCAAAACTGACAAACGGCGTGGTTGCCGACACTCAGAACGATTACATATACATCACAAGTGCAACAGCAGTACCAACCGAGTGGAAGAAGGTTTCATGCAACTTCACTCTTGATACAGAGACTGAAATTGCCATCAACATCATGAACTCAAAGTATGGCGAAGGTGCAGCAATCCTTATTGACGATGTAACACTCACCACAACCGACGGTGGTCTTGCCGACGGCAGTGAAGGTGGTGAAGAGAAGCCAGAAGCACAGGGTACCACATTCTTCAAGGAGACATTTGCAACAAGTCTTGGTGCATTTACCACACAGGAGGTTGTAGGTAATTTCGCATGGAAGTTCGAGGAATACAACGGCAAAGGCTATGCCAAGGTTTCAGGTTTTGCAAACAGTGCAAGCCAGGATGCAGAGAGTTGGTTGGTTTCTCCCGCGTTTGATTTGAGCGGTGCTACCAATGCATATATCGCATTTGATTACGTAATCAACAAGGGCGACGCAAGCGCAGCTGCAAGAGACCACATTGTGCTCATGACTGACAACTATACCGGCAATGTTACAACAACAGAGTGGACAGCTATCCCATTCGGTGCTGTAAAC
>JAFZFM010000183.1 GCA_017555865.1 Bacteroidaceae bacterium | reverse complement strand
CTTTTCGGCAAAGAACTTCAGAAGCGCGGCGCAAACATCGTACATATAGACAACGCATTGCTGCATAATGGTCTCGAGTCCAACAGCATATATCTTTCCAAGGTTGAGCAATCACTCCATACTCTCAAGACAATAACAGCGGAAATCGGCAGCACACCATTATTGGATTGTGCAAACAGACTGAGAAACCGTCATCTTGCCAAAGCATATTCATTGGTATGGAAAATCGCCCGACGTGCAATGCGCAGTAACCTGATTGGCAAACACCCGTCACTCACAATATTCAAACTATACAAGTTGGGATATTTCCTGTCATTGGACAAATAATAGAACTGCTGCTCCATTCTTAATGGACAACATATTTCATATTTCAAAAAAATAGCCTAATTTTGTAGGTTATAAAACGGCTGTGCAACAGCCACCTCAAACCCGAAGTATAAACAATAAACATATAAAGACAATGACCGTAACCAACGAAGCCGAAAAGAGCGAGAAGAAAAGCATTAGCTTTATTGAGCAGATTATTGTAAATGACCTTGAAAAAGGTAAGAACGGAAGCAAAGTTCAGACCCGTTTTCCACCCGAACCAAACGGATATCTTCACATAGGCCATGCCAAGGCTATATGCCTTGATTTTGGTATGGCACAGAAATACAATGGTGTATGTAACCTGCGTTTTGATGATACAAACCCAACAAAAGAGGATGTCGAATATGTAGACGCAATCATGGAAGACATCAAATGGTTAGGTTTCGACTGGGCAAACGTATATTATGCGTCGGACTATTTTGACCAGCTTTGGGATTTTGCAATAAAGCTTATCAAAGAGGGCAAGGCATACATCGATGAGCAGAGTGCCGAGCAGATTGCTGAGCAGAAAGGCACACCTACACAGCCCGGAACAAACAGTCCATACCGTGACCGTCCCATTGAAGAGAGCCTTGAACTGTTCCAGAAGATGAACACCGGCGAAATTGAGGAGGGCAAGATGGTACTGCGTGCAAAGATTGACATGGCAAGCCCAAACATGCACTTCCGCGACCCAATCATATACCGTGTTGTAAAAGCGGCACACCACAGAACAGGCGAAAAGTGGAAAGCATACCCGATGTACGACTTCGCACATGGTCAAAGCGACTATTTTGAAGGTGTAACACATTCATTGTGTACATTGGAGTTCGTACCTCACCGTCCGCTTTACGATTTGTTTGTTGATTGGGTTAAGGACGGAAAGGATCTTGACGACAACCGCCCACGCCAGTACGAGTTCAACAAGCTGAACCTCAACTACACTCTTATGAGCAAGCGAAATCTGCTTATCCTTGTCAAGGAGGGATTGGTAAACGGTTGGGATGACCCACGCATGCCGACACTATGCGGATTCCGACGCCGCGGTTACTCTCCCGAATCAATCAGAAATTTCGTTGACAAAATCGGATATACCACATACGACGCACTCAATGATTTTGCTCTACTGGAGAGCGCTGTACGCGAGGATCTCAACAGCCGCGCAACACGAGTATCGGCTGTCATCAACCCGGTGAAGCTCGTCATCACCAATTACCCCGAAGACAAGACTGAGGAGTTGACAGCAATCAACAACCCTGAAAGACCCGAGGATGGCACACACACAATCGAGTTCAGTCGCGAATTGTGGATTGAGCGCGACGACTTTATGGAAGACGCACCCAAGAACTACTTCCGCCTTACACCTGGACGCGAAGTACGCTTGAAAAATGCATATATAGTTCTTTGCACCGGTTGCAACAAGGACGTGAACGGCAACGTCACCGAAGTGCTGTGCGAGTATATCCCCGAGACAAAGACAGGAGAAGCAGATGCAAACCGCAAGGTAAAGAGCACTATCCATTGGGTAAGCTGCAACCACTGCATTAAGGCCGAAGTCCGCCTTTACGACCGTTTGTGGAGTGCTGAAAACCCACGTGACGAGATGGCTGCTATCCGCGAGGCCAAGAATTGCGACGCACTTACAGCGATGAAAGAGATGATCAATCCCGACTCGCTCAAAGTACTCAAAGAGTGCTATGTCGAGAAATATCTTGCCGAGCGAAAACCACTCGACTACTTACAGTTCCAGCGCATAGGATACTTCAACATTGATCCAAGTTCAACACCCGAGAACCTGATTTTCAACCGCACTGTTTCATTGAAGGACACTTGGAGCAAACTCAAAGGCAAATAAGATAAAGCTGCGATAAACGCAGAAGGCAATGAATTACGATAAAGGATATTTTGATTCGCCCGAATTCCGTGAATTGCTGAAAAGATATGAGCAGGCCGTACGAATGGGAACTACTCCGTATTTTGGAGCAGACGAGTTCACCGACATCATGTCGTACTACCTATCCATAGACAAGCACGAGGAGGCTACGGAGACGCTTGCCACAGCCAAGCGTCTCCACCCCGCTGCACCCGAAACCGTAAAGATGGAAATCAAATTACTGTTGTGCAAAGGAGAGCCGGAAAATGCGATGAAACTTTTTCCAAAAATCGGATACGTTGACGACGACACAAAGATTCTTCAGGCCGAGATACTTCTTGCGCTCAAAGAGTTCCGTTATGCACACGACATTGCAATAGACATATTGCGCAATGCGAAACCAGGACAGGAAAACATATACGACGCGCTTGAGATTCTAATAGATTGCGGATTTGCCCAAGAAGCACTTATCATCTGTGAGAAGGCACTGAAAGCCACGCCCGAAATGAAGAGCTTGCACGAAGTCAAGGCCGAATGCCTTATAGAACTGCAGCATACGTCCGAGGCAATAGAAATCTACAACAGGCTACTTGACGAAGAGCCATACAGTACCCTTTACTGGGAACAGTTGGGACATGTCTACTACATGATAAAGAGATATGGTAAGGCCATTGAATGTTTTGAGTTCGAGAACACCATCAATGACGAAATAGAGTATGCGAGAATGATGCAGGCATACTGTTATTACCATGTAGGAGACTACAAGCAGGCCAAGGAGATTTTTACCGAGTTCGGCCAAAAATACCCGAAATCGGCGACACCGCTATTTTACATAGCCCTATCGGAATATCACGAGGGGAACCACGGCACAGCTTTGGAACTTTTCAACCAAGTGATTTCAAAAGCACCTGAAGGCACCATTGAGATAATGCTCGCAAGGCTAAACAAGGCTATGATACAAGACGAAGATGGCCTTTGTGAACGCGCCGATGAGGCTGTTGCCATGGCCATAATGATGCACCCCGACAACATGAAACAACTTGTTCTGCATGGCACGCACCTATACGAACTACGTGACAAGGAAAACCTGACATTCGATGACATGAATATCCTTGAAGCCAAGGAGTGGTCGCAGAATGAAGAAATGTACCATTTGGGAGTACACCTTGTAGAACACAAGCACTTCAAACTGGCAAAAAGAGTCATGCAATATACCAGGGAGTTCGCCAAAGACACATCGGACATAGATGCCTACATAGCATACATTCTATGGAATTGCGGAGAAAAAGAGAAGTCAAGGAGTGCTATGGAAAATGCAATAGAAGAGAAATCGGATCTGTTGTTCCGGCTGTTCGGGCTAGTATACAACAGCAACACGACAACAGAAGAATTTATAGG
>JAFZFM010000182.1 GCA_017555865.1 Bacteroidaceae bacterium | reverse complement strand
TCTCCTTTGTATTTGCAAGCATTGCATTTGTCAGACGATAGCAGTTCTTTACCTTCTCATATTCCATGATGTCGCTGAAACGCTCGCGTTGCACGCGTGTCATGTATATGATGTCGGCGTCGGCAATCACGGTTTCATTGAATTCGGTTGTCTCGGTATATGGGATATTGTTCTTGTCACAGAAAATCCTGTACTCCTCGGGCATTCTCAGTTCATTTGGCGATATGAAGCAGAATGTGGGGTTGAAATGGCGCATGGCATGTAACAGGGAGTGTACTGTACGGCCGTATTTCAAGTCTCCAACAAGGTGTATCTTCAATCCCTCGAGTGTACCCTGTGTCTTTTTGATAGAGTAGAGGTCGAGCATGGTCTGCGATGGGTGCTGGTTTGCTCCGTCTCCGGCATTTATGATGGGTACCTGTGAAACTTCGCTTGCATAACGTGCTGCGCCTTCGAGACGGTGTCTCATGGCTATTACATCGGCATAGCTCGAAACCATCATGATGGTATCCTTAAGTGTCTCGCCCTTTGTTGCCGAGCTTGTTGCTGCGTCGCTGAAACCTATGACGCTTGCGCCAAGTCTGTTGGCAGCAGTCTCGAAACTAAGACGTGTTCTTGTAGATGGCTCAAAGAATAGTGAACCTACAATCTTGCCTTTTAAAATATCACGGTTAGGGTTTTCTTCAAACTTCTCGGCAGTCTCGAGCAATGAGAGAATCTTTTCGCGCGAGAGGTCGTTGATTGATACAAAACTTTTACTTTTCATTGGAGCTTGGTTTCTGTTACAAATAAATTTCTTGTAAAGATATGGCTTTATTCCATTCTTTCCAAACTCTTTTAGGGATATTTATTTGCTATTTTTAAGATATGTGTTTATGCACGATAAACCTTGCAAAAAGGTTGCGCGCATTTGAAATATTTGTATTATTTTTGCAAAACCGACAGTTTGCAGATAGTGCAATTGGTGGGTGTATGTGTGCGGCATATCGCTGTACAGCATTAATTTAACACGACTGATATGGGAGAAACAACATTGGACACAGCAAAGAAAAATGCTAAACGACCCAAAGGCAAAAAGCGTGGCTTTCTGATGGGGGTAATTGTGACCCTGTGGGTTTTCATTGGTATTGCTGTATTGGGTGGTACCGCATTGTTCGTATCAATAGCAAATGGATGGATTGGATACTTGCCCGATATGAGTGAGATAGAGAATCCTAATTACAAGTTTGCTTCCCAGGTGCTGTCGGCCGACGGAAAGGAACTGGGTACATGGTCGTACAGTAAGGAGAACCGTGTATTTGTGGATTATAAAGAGATTTCTCCGCATTTGATAAAGGCGCTTATTGCAACCGAGGATGTACGTTTCAAGGAACATTCGGGTATTGATGCAAAATCGCTGTTGCGTGCGATTGTGAAAAGCGGAATACTTATGCAAAAAAATGCCGGCGGTGGCAGTACAATTACACAACAGCTTGCTAAACTGTTGCACTCCGAGATATCGGGCAGCAAACTGGAGCGTCTGTACCAGAAACCGATAGAGTGGGTAATTGCCGTTCAACTTGAACGTCAGTATACCAAGGAGGAAATCATTACACTCTATCTCAATAAATATGATTTCGGTTATAATGCTGTTGGTATAAAGAGTGCAGCCCATGTCTATTTCGGCAAGTTGCCAAGCGAGCTCAATGCCCAGGAGGCAGCAATGCTTGTGGGTATGTGCAAGAACTCGTCTCTTTATAATCCTCGCCGTCGTCCTGAACTGACAAAAGAGCGCCGTAATGTGGTGTTCATGCAAATGGAGAAGGCCGGTTATATAACCAAGGCCGAGAAAGATTCTCTTTCTAAACTGGATCTTGTGCTGGATTATCATCCTGCCGACCATAAGGCCGGAATTGCAACTTATTTCCGTGAGTATCTTCGACTTTACATGACAGCCGAGAAACCGGAGAAAAAGAATTACCGTGGTTGGCAAATGCAGAAATTCTATGAGGACTCTTTGAACTGGGAGCATGATCCTTTGTTCGGCAGGTGCTGCAAGAACAAGAAACCCAATGGCGACAATTATAACATTTATACCGACGGATTGAAAATATACACGACCATTGATTCGCGTATGCAGACCTATCTCGAAGAGGCTGTGCAGGAGCATGTCGTGGAATATATGCAACCACGTTTCTTCAAGGCCAAGAAGGGTAAGAAGACAGCTCCTTTTACAAGTGACCTTACCGAGGCCGAGGTGGAGAAAATTATGGTGCGCGCGATGAAACAGAGTGACCGCTACCGAACAATGAAAAAAAGCGGTTATAGCGAGGCCGGTATCAGAAAGGCATTTGATACTCCAATCGAGATGGAGATATTTACATATAACGGCATGAAGGATACCATTATGACTCCAATGGATTCCTTAAAGTACTACAAGTATTTCCTTCGTACCGGTGTCATGTCAATGGATCCTATAACCGGCGAGGTAAAGGCCTACGTTGGTGGAACAAACTATTATCAGTTCAAATATGATATGGCAGGTGTTGGTCGCCGTCAGGTTGGCTCTACCATAAAGCCATATCTCTATTCGTTGGCTATGGAAAATGGCTTTACTCCATGTGACGAGACACGCAATATTGAGCAGACACTCGTTACCGAAGATGGTAAGTTGTGGAGTCCCCGAAATTCAACACGTAACCGTTATGGTGAGATTGTGACGTTGCGTTGGGGATTGGCAACTTCGAACAACTGGATTTCGGCCTATCTCATGAGCAAACTCAATCCATACTCTTTCAAGAAAATCATCCATCAGTTCGGTCTGTTGAACAAGGAGATTGAGGCAACTCCATCGCTTTGTCTCGGCGCATGCGACGCGTCAGTTGCCGAGATGGTGGCTGCATATACCGCCTTTGTGGGAAAAGGAATCAGGACATCTCCCCTTATGGTTACACGCATTGAGGATAATGCCGGTAATGTGGTGGCTTCATTCTCGGCCCGTAAGACAGAGGTTATCAGCGAGGAAAGTTCGTATAAAATGATTGAGATGTTGCGCGCCGTTATCAATGAAGGTACAGGTGGACGTGTGAGACGTGTGTACGGAATTACTGCCGATATGGGAGGAAAGACCGGTACTACACAGAATAACTCCGACGGCTGGTTTATGGGTTTTACTCCATCTTTGGTTACCGGTTGCTGGGTTGGTGGTGAGGAGCGTGATATACACTTTGATAACATGACCGATGGTCAAGGTGCCGCAATGGCGCTTCCTATATGGGGTTTGTATATGAAAAAAGTATTCGCCGATGAATCGTTGCCATATTCCCAGGACGAAACATTTGATATACCCGAGGACTTTGATCCTTGTGGAAGCAGTCTGCTGATGTATAACAATAGCGACAGTGAAAGAGAAGAGAACAGTGAAACCGAACAGGTGGAAGAGGAGGGATTCGATGATTTCTTCCAGTAAATATTGAATGACAAAAAATAAAAGATATGAAATTTGCAGGAATTATCCCGGCGCGTTATGCCTCGACACGTTTCCCTGGCAAGCCATTGGCCATGTTGGGTGGAAAACCAGTGATACAGCGTGTGTACGAACAAGTAAAAGAGTGCTTTGATGAACTTTATGTTGCAACTGATGACGACCGTATAAAGGAGGCCGTGCTTGCATTTGGCGGTAAGGTTGTTATGACTTCGGAAAATTGCAATAATGGAACAGAACGTTGTCTTGATGCGTATAAACGTCTTGGTCTTGATTGTGATGTTATTGTCAATATTCAGGGTGATGAGCCTTTTATCCAGCATAAGCAGATTAAGGCTCTTATGGAGTGTTTTGAAACTCCTGATACCGATATCGCTACATTGGTTAAACCTTTTGAGGTTTCCGATGGTCTGGAGCGTCTTGAATGTCCAAATTCTCCCAAGGTGGTGTTGAACCAGGATGGCTTTGCCATATATTTCAGCCGTTCTGTAGTACCATATTTGCGTGGTGTTGAGAAGAATAAATGGCTCGAGAACCATACATTCTACAAGCATTTGGGCATATATGCCTACCGTGCAGCACTACTTGAGGAAATTACGTCGTTACCACAGTCTCCAATGGAGAAAGCCGAGTCTCTTGAACAGCTACGCTGGCTTGAGAATGGCTATAAGATCAAAGTTGGAGTTACCGATATCGAAACTATCGGTATTGATACTCCTGATGATCTTGAGCGTGCAAGGGAGTTTGCAACATCTATAGGTTTTGCCTGGAACGACTGATGGAAAAGAATACTCCACCGGTAATAAAACCCATGCAGTTTAGCGGTTTGGCGTTGCCCGTATCTCGTGTAATGCCAAACTCAATACCATTGTATATCATTGGTAATGATGATCGTGGGGTGGTTAGGTTGGAGTTTGTCTTTAAGGGTGGTTATGGTATTCAGCAGAAACCGTTGCAGGCCACATTTACAAATCGTATGTTGCGCGAGGGTGCTGCGGGTTATTCATCGGACGAGATTTCGCAGAAACTTGACTATTATGGTGCGTGGATCGAGACATATTCTTCGCAGAATGCCAATCACATTACTTTGTATTCCCTTTCGAAGTATATTGTGCCTTTGCTGCAACTGCTTTCGGCAATAATCAAGCAACCGACATTTCCTGCAGATAATCTAGAAACGGTAAGGCGTAGCGGGCTTGCCGCCTATGAAGTTGCATCGCAAAAGGTTGATGTGGTTTCGCAGCGCTATTTCGAAAAGTGTCTGTGGGGTGAAGGCAATCCGTTGGGGCATGTCGTTTTGGCGCAGGATTATCGCAATATTACTGTTGGGGATTTACAGAACTATTATAACGGTGTGTACAGCAGCAACAACTGTACTGTATTTCTTTCGGGTACAGTTGATGAAAAAGTGATTACTGCTCTCGAAAATACCTTTGGCTCTGACGAATGGGGTAGTGGCTGTACTATGGATATGCAATTCGCGAAAGCATATTCTTCCGAGTTTGGAAGGTGTAATGTCAAATTGGACAATACTTTACAGTCTGCTGTTAAGGTCGGGTTCATGGCTCTTGATTCAACCTCTCCCGATTATCACAAGTTACGTTTCCTTACAGTGTTGTTGGGCGGATATTTTGGTAGCCGTCTAATGAGCAATATACGCGAGGAAAATGGTTTTACGTATCATATATGGGCCGAACTTGATACTTATGGTGACAAGTGTGCCTTTATGATAAGTTCGGAAATGGCAACAGAGTATGTTGAGCCTTGTCTTGCCGAAATTTATAAAGAAATCGAACGCTTGAAAAACGAGCCTATTGAAGTAGAGGAGATTGAGCATGTACGCAATTATATTCTTGGTGAGATGTGCCGTGAAGTCGAAGGGGTGAGCGCGCGTGCCGAGGTCTTTGTAAATGCATGGCTGTCGGGTGAAGGTTTTGAGGGTGTCAATGAGTACTTGAAGGTTGTAGAGAGTGTTACGCCCGATGAACTAATGGAGGTTGCGCGCAAATATTTCTGCAATGATAAGATGATTGAGGTTGTTGTCGGTAATAATTGATAACAATCAATCTACGTTGCTGTCTATAAAAAAATCAACATAATTGCTGTTTTTTCAATTTTGTTATTATCTTTGCGATAATTCACGATAATTGTGCCCGCTTTTCTGCGATGTAATGTGTGTTGTTGCGGGCTTTTGTCGGTAATAAATGCATTGATAATGACCTATAGGATTCTAATATTATTTTTGGCCATAAGCTTCTCACTATGCAGTGCAAATGCACAATCATTCTCCGAAGCTGTAAAAAACGGACTCTCATTGCGTGGCAGTTCCGTAGATGGAGACTCTGTACCGAACAAGAAAGTGGCCGATTCCAAAAAGAAAGATATAGTTTCAATAACCCTGAAAGATGGTACTGTATATACAGGTCAAGTGAAGGGTAAACGTCCTCATGGCGAAGGCAAGGCCATATATACTAACGGAGATACATACGAAGGTGTTTTTGTTAAAGGTAAGCGTCAAGGTAAGGGTGTATACCGCTTCAAGGACGGCGAGGTTTATGAAGGCGAGTTCAATAATGACCGACAGCATGGTGAAGGAAAATATACTTTTGCAGACGGAAAGGTCTATAACGGTAGCTGGAGTAATGATTTCCAACATGGATATGGCCGTATGGATTATCCTAATGGCGATTTTTATGTAGGTGCTTGGGCCGAGGACATGCGTAGCGGTTCGGGCAGCTATTTCTATGCCAATGGGGCGTCATATACCGGTGAATGGTCTGACGACAAGCGTTGCGGAATGGGAACATTCCTGTGGAGTGACAACAGCAAGTATATAGGAAACTGGAAAAACAACATGCGCAACGGCAAAGGTACGTATATGGCTGTTGACGGTACTGTATACGAGGGTGAGTGGCATGATAATGCATGCAGTGGAGCCGGAAAACTCACAACCACAGAAGGCGATGTATATGAGGGTATGTTCAAGAATGGTATGTGGCATGGCAAAGGAAAGTTCGTTGGTATTGACAGTCTTGTGTACGAAGGCAATTTTGTCGAGGGTAAGAAACATGGTCATGGCCAAATGTGTTTCCCGGGTGGTGCAACATACGTTGGTAGCTGGGTGAATGACGAGCGTAGCGGAAAAGGCATATATACATGGGCTAACGGTGATGTGTATGAGGGTGAGTGGCTCAACGATGCCATGAACGGACAAGGAATGTTACGCCTTGCCAACGGAATAAAATACAAAGGAGGTTTTGTCAATGGTCTTGAACATGGTGCAGGTGTTGCTGTGGATAAGGACGGTACACGTTATGAGGGTACTTTTGTCGAGGGACAGCGTCATGGAAAATTCATTGTGAAATCATCCGACGGAAAGGTTGTACGTGAATGTGTATATAACTTGGGACAAATCGCAAAATAACTTATAACAGATATAATTTATGATTTTAGATTCACTCGAGAATTTAAAGAACTACGTTTCTTTGAATCCCAATTTTGAAAAGGTGGTAGAATTCATTGCAAACAACAAACTTGCAGATCTGCCTTTGGGACGTAACGAGATTATGGGCGACGCTGTCTTTGCCAATGTTATGGAGGTAAAACCCCGTACAAAAGATGAAGCACCCCTTGAAATTCATCGCAGATATATCGATATACAGATTCCTATCAGTGCAGATGAACTTATGGGATATACACCGCTTGCGGAACTTCCTGCTCCTGACTATATAGAGGCTGATGATTATGCTCTCTATCCCGTGGGTATGGAGGCGCGTGATTATTTCAACGTAAAGAACGACCAGTTTGTTGTCTTCTTTCCTCAGGATGGTCATGCACCTGCAATAACAGCGGTTCCTTTGAAAAAGGTTGTATTTAAAGTAGCAATTCAATAACAGAAATAAAACTTGTAACTATGCTTAAACTTGTAGAACGCGATGCCTATTTGGCACCCTACGCCCTTGATATAGAGGGTAGACACCGTTACTTCTTGCAACGTGAGAAGGATTTGACAAAGAACGGACGCCAAACATTGTCGGACTTT
This sequence comes from Bacteroidaceae bacterium, assembly GCA_017555865.1. Lineage (GTDB taxonomy): Bacteria > Bacteroidota > Bacteroidia > Bacteroidales > Bacteroidaceae > HGM04593. The sequence continues at coordinate 16,024 of JAFZFM010000182.1, read as the reverse complement.
GCTTCGGGTTATCTATACTTTGGTTTGCACAAAACATCTACAGGTTGGGTTTTCCGTGAGTGGGCACCCAATGCAACTAAAATTGTGCTTGTGGGTGACTTCTCCAATTGGGAGGAACGCCCCGAGTATGAATTGAAACAACTTGCAGGCGGAGTTTGGGAAAGACGTCTGCCAAAGAAAGCTCTACAGCACGGACAGCATTACAAAATGAAGGTGTACTGGAAAGGTGGCTGTGGCGAGCGAATTCCTGCATGGGTCAGACGTGTAGTACAGGACGAGGATACAAAAATATTCTGCGCTCAGGTTTGGGCTCCCGAACAGGAGTATACATTCAAGAACAAGAAGTTTACTCCAAAGCGCACTCCGCTACTCATTTACGAGTGCCACATAGGTATGGCTCAGGAGGAGGAGAAAGTAGGTACATACCGCGAGTTCCGCGAGAACGTGTTGCCACGTGTAGCAGCCGATGGTTATAACTGTATACAGATTATGGCTATTCAGGAGCACCCATATTATGGCAGTTTCGGTTACCATGTTTCCAACTTCTTTGCTGCCTCTTCACGTTTCGGTACTCCCGAAGAGTTGAAGGAACTTATTGATGCTGCTCATGGAATGGGTATTGCTGTTATCATGGACCTTGTACACTCTCATGCAGTGAAGAATGAGAACGAGGGTATAGGACTGCTTGACGGTGATCCCGCACAGTATTTCTATGGCGATGACAAGCGCATTCACAGTGCATGGGATTCACTCTGTTTCGACTATGGAAAGAACGAAGTGGTACACTTCTTGCTTTCTAACTGCAAATATTGGCTCGAGGAGTTCAAGTTCGACGGTTTCCGCTTCGACGGTGTTACGTCAATGATATACTACAGCCATGGTTTGGGTGAGGCTTTCTGTGGCTATGGCGATTATTACAATGCCGGACAGAATGGCGACGCAATATGCTATCTTACGCTTGCAAACCGCCTTATCCATCAGATAAACCCCAAGGCAATTACTATCGCCGAGGAGGTTTCGGGTATGCCAGGCCTTGCCGCGCCTATTGAGGATGGTGGTTATGGATTCGATTACCGCATGGCTATGAATATTCCCGATTTCTGGATAAAGATTATCAAGGAACGTAAGGATGAGGATTGGAAACCATCGGAGATTTTCTGGGAGCTAACAAATCGTCGTAAGGACGAGAAGACAATTTCATACGCCGAAAGTCATGACCAGGCACTTGTGGGAGACAAGACAATTATTTTCCGTCTTATCGATTCCGATATGTACTGGCACTTCAATCGTGGTGATGAGACTTATATGGTGTCACGTGGTATTGCATTGCACAAAATGATACGCCTGATGACAGTTGCTACCATGAATGGCGGTTATCTGAACTTTATGGGTAATGAGTTCGGTCACCCCGAGTGGATTGACTTCCCACGCGAAGGTAATGGCTGGAGCCATAAGTACGCCCGCCGTCAGTGGAGTCTTGTCGATAACCCGAACTACAACTACACATTGCTTGGAGAGTTCGACAAGGCAATGATTGAACTTGTTGGTGATGTACGTAATTTCCAGAACCGTCCTGTTCAGGAGGTTTGGCATAACGATGGTGACCAGGTTCTGGCCTTCTCTCGTAAGGATTTGATTTTCGTCTTCAACTTCAGTCATAACCGCTCGTTTACCGATTATGGTCTGCTTGTTCCCGAGGGTTCATACAATATTGTACTTAATACCGATGCCGAGCGTTTTGGCGGTAATGCTCTTGTTGATGAGAAACAGACACACTTTACACAGTATGACAGGTTACATGCACGTCGCAAGAAGGGATGGCTTATGCTCTATCTGCCTGCACGAACAGCATTGGTACTTAAAAAGAACAAGGAGTAAAACTATTGCTTAATGAGAAATAGCGAAGAGAGACGTTTGCAAAGAGTTGTGGCATTTACATGTGCCACACTCTTTATTATATTTTCATTTTTCTTTGTAGCCAAATATCAGGCCCCTTTGTTTGAACTTGTATATGACAAGTGGGCGACAGGCAAGTTGGATTTCAATCCATATGTTTTGGGTGCTACTGTTGCAACGGCGCTAACTGTGCTGGCTTTGTGGTTAAACAAGTTTGCCGGTTTCCAGCGTGAGTGGACAGCAATGGCATATTTACCGTCTGTGTTGATACTCTCCTTTATTTCCGATATTGATCGCACATTATATACAGGTGGTGGATCGTTGTGGGGATGGATAGTAATCTTTGTAGTCGGTTTTCTCATATACCTTTTCCTGTCGTTTGTGCTGCGACGCATTCTTTTTGAAAAAATAAAGAGTGCTGCCATGAGTGCCAATAGGATTATTTGGAGAAATCTGCTCATATTTGTAATCTTCTTTTGTGTTGCAGGCTCTCTTTCCAATGGTGAAGAGAACTTCAAGCGCGAGGCGCTTGTTGAGTCCTATTATAAGAGAGGGGATCTCTCTGCTGCATTGTCGGTTGGCAACAAGTCACTAGATGCCTCTCGGGAACTTACAGCACAGCGTGCCTATATAATGGCTTCGGAAGGTTTGTTGGGAGAAATGTTGTTCGAATATCCTCAACTATATGCCTCTAAGGGCTTGTTGCCAGGAAAATTGCGGACATCGGTGCTTGTTCCGGACAGTGTCTATAATATGCTTGGTGCTACTCCTGGTGAAAATGAGAATTCTTCAGCCTTTTTCGACCGCATAGCCACCAATGACAGCCTGTCGCCAGTGGTCAAGGATTATTATCTTTCGGCATTGCTGCTTGATAAGCGCCTGGTGGAATTTACACGCAGATTGCCCGAACTGTATCCGGGTATAGCGCACGACAGTCTTCCAAAACATTATCGCGAGGCATTGAAGCTGTATAGCGAAATTGATGGTACATTCACCCCTGATTTTACCAATGATGAACTTACAGTCCTGTTCGACAGTCTAAAGAGTATAGAAAATAGTCATGACGATGTGTTTGTACGTGGAAACTACGTACGTAAGAGCTTTGGCAAGACATATTGGTGGTATTTCCTTTACAGTTATTGATTATATTTGTTGCATAAAATTACAAAAGCAACTGTGGTTTGCGTAAAAATGCAATTTTTGTATTTTTATTTGCTTTTTTGTTTGTTTTATCTGTTTAATTGAATATATTTGCATTGCTCTCAGTTATAAAGAGCAAATGATAGTATAGTTTTTTCTTAGTTGTTTAGTAAATGTTGGGAGTACTGCTTTGTGAAAAGCGGTACTTCTTTTTTAAGAAGTACCGCTTTCGGTAAAGTGCACAGCGATAGGTCACGCGAAGCACCGCGTCAGTGGTGCCGCTTGGGTCGCTAAAAAGTGCGCTTTGCCAAAAGCTTCCATTTCATAAAAGAAGCACCGCTTTAGACGACACTTGCAGCAACATGTCAAGCGCAGTGTGGCACAGTCACACCGCGCGGGTTGCAATTTACAAGTGGAGTCAAAAGAGCTATTAAAAAGTATTATTCTATAGTCGAATTAAATTATTTTCAAAAATTTTGGCAAAAACTGTTACATTTATACTAATCTTCCGTTATAACAGTAGAAACAATAGAGAATGAGTGAAAAAGTGCTGATTTCGGTTTTTGCAAAAATGCGCAGGAAATTCTTGCGTATGGCAATGCATATTCTTCCCGATGAGGATGATGCTGCCGATGCATTACAGGACGCCTTCTGCCGGTTGTGGCCAAGGCGCGATGACATAAATACCAACGCCGAGGCCGAGGCACTTACAACAACAACATTGCGCAATATATGTATAGACAATGTAAGAAAGCGAAAGGTTGAGACTGTTCCACTTGATGATGAACACGACTGTATTGATGATGAATCACATGTTGCGGAACGCGAAGAGAGGTTCAATAGGGTAAAAGATATAATAGATAGGGAATTGACACGACAGCAAAAAGAGGTGCTGGAGTTAAAGGAGTTTCAAGGATTGGAGGTAGAGGAGATTGCCGAAAAATTAAAGATTGGCGAGGCTGCTGTACGAATGAATCTCTCCCGAGCCCGAAAGAAGATAAGGGAATGTTACAGAAAGGAGGTATACAATGAGTAATGACAATAAGATGGAAAGAAACAAATATAACACGGAATATTGGCTTATGCTGTGTGACCGCTATTTTGATGCCACAATTACTCCCGAAGAAGAGATGTTACTTGCCAACTTCCTGACAACCCCCGAGAGCAATATCCCTGAGTTCAATGAAATAAAAGCTGTTATGGGCTACATGGCAACCGGTCGTGCATTGTATTGTCAAGAGACAAGCAAAAATAGCAGGGTAGGTATAATAACCAGGTGGGTTGCTGCAGCAGCAATAGCTCTGGTGGTTGTTACCGCTGGATTGCTTAAAGCCAATAGAGGGAGTGAGGGCGATATATATATAGCGTATATAGATGGCAATGAATATACCGATAAGGATTTTGTAATGCAACAGATGTATAATACAATGGCGCGTATGAGCAGTTGCGCAAGCAATAATGCGGTTGAAGAACAACTCGGCGCAATGTTCCGTGTGACAAATTGATATAACTATAACCAAATATGAAACGGACAATAATTTTATTTATAGTTTTACTGCTTGCTACAGTTGCGTATTCACAAAAGAATATGAACATAGAGCCTATGTTTAAAGGTGAGGGCAAATGGAATTTGAAATTCAGTGCAACGCACATCGAGGGGACGAGCCTGGAACCCTATAATCTGACACTTTTCCGCAGTATAACTACCAGCGACTTTCGCTTGTATGGCGAGATGAAACAACTTGTTGAGATAGACTGCAAAGAGGCCGTAGACAAGGAGTGTGGCTATATAAACGGTGAATTGTATTATGGGTTCTATCAGCTCAAGCCTGTCAATGATAGATACCGCTATATATTTTATCGTAACAGTTCGCTGCGCAAGGATGAACCCAATGAGTTGACAGTAGTCTATATGGAGGGATATCCCACTCTTGCCGAACTGAAACAGATGTTCAAATAATGTAAAAAAAGATATACAACATGAAAAAGTTATTATTCACAACATTGATGGCGCTACTGGCGTTTACAGGCCATGCGCAAACACAGGCTGAAATTGACAACTTCTGGACGAAATCTAACGGTAGTCTCATCATTGAAAAACCTAAGAAAGTTATAATTGACGGGGGTAATAATGAAATGGCTATAACGGTAGAGTATGAATTGGACAGTATAAGACATAAGGAAACTTTCTGTCCGGGTTTTTCTCCGGTGCGTTATACCAAAATCAATTCTGTTGGTATAGGTAATGATTCAACGGTGTTCGCCGATGCCGATTATGTTAAATTTGATTGTACTGAAGAGAGTTATGTTATAACGGTTGTCAAAGAGGGTTCGGGTGGTTATACCTATGAAATCATTCAGAGGGGTAATAAAGGACATGTGCTCTCCGTGTCTACAGAAACTAACACCAATTGGGATTTCGATATTCCATTTCTAAGTGATAAGAAAGAAAAGGAGGAAAATAGTTCGCGTCCGTTCCGCTCACACTCTGACATTACATGTAACCCTACATTTGGTATGGGATTGGTTAGTGCCACAGCACAAGGCGAGGGAGTGGACCTCTCGTTCAGTAATGGTTCCTTTGAGTTTATTCTTGACGAACTTATTGGTGTCGATTACCACATGACTCGTCGACAACATTTTGATATTGATTTCGGTCTCAACTGGCGTAACTACCGCATGACCGGTGACAAGAGATTTGTCAAGGAGAATAATGGTGTTGTGATTGGTGAGTATCCCGATGGTGCAAACATAAAATTCTCGCGAATAAAGATTTTTAGCCTAACCTTGTCATTGATGTATAAATATGAGTTTGGCAAGGACTATGCATTTGGTGTAGGACCTGTTGTGTGCTTCAATACTGGTGGAAATATAAAGACACGCTGGAGTGTTGACGGACAACCCGACAAGGACAGACAGTACAATATACGTCAGAATCCTGTGACAGTAGATTTCAAGGCTATGATTTACGCCGATATGTTTTCGTTCTATTTCAAATATTCGCCCTGCAATGTTATGATGAACGGTCATGGCCCAGAGTTCCGTTCAATGTCGGCAGGTATAATGTTCGATTTCTGATATCCGCTTTAGCTTTATATGGCACGTCGCTTCCCCTGTGGGAAGTGGCGTGTTTTTTTATAAAAAGTTTTATATATAGATATCGTAAATTGAATAAAAAGTTGTATTTTTGAAAAATTGCTTGAAGTAGCATTGAAACAGTGCCTAAATAATGCGTAAATGGAATTGAAGTGTTATGCATTAAGCAATATTTTTGCATGAAAATAAAGTAGAAAACAATATATAGAACAATGGAAAATAAAATTCAGGAACTGACCGAGAAAATCTATGCCGAGGGCGTAGAGAAAGGTAATGCCGAGGCTGCCCGCATTGTTGAGGAGGCAAAAGCTAAAGCTGCCGAGATTGTTAAGAATGCCGAGGCTCAGGCCGAAGCTATTGTTGCCAATGCAAATAAGAAGGCTGCTGAACTTGAAGCCAACAGCCGTTCCGAGATAAAACTCTATGGTGCTCAGGCTTTGGGTGCATTGAAGTCCGAAGTGGCAACTGCGGTAACAGATTCTATTGTGAAGGCTGCAGTTAAAGGGGCTGTTGCCGGTGATACATTAAAAGCTATGCTTGTGAAGATAGCCGAGCGTTGGACTGCCAATGAGCCTATAACAATTTCAACATCCGAGGCCGATGAGTTAAAAGCTTATTTTGCCAAGAATGCAAAGGCGTTACTCGACAAGGGGGTAGAAATCAAGCAGGTGAACGGTATGAAAACAGCGTTTTCAATAGCACCTGTCGACGGTTCGTACAAGGTTAATTTCGGCGAGGCTGAATTTGAGGCTTTCTTCAAAGGATTCCTGCGTCCACAGATGGTAGAACTTTTATTTTCTTAAGAAATGAGCAATTACTATTGCCTTGTGGCGGAGTTGCCTGATATCCTTTTTGACGGCTCTTCATCGCCATATTCGGTAACACGCTTCAAAGAAGATGTGTATCCAATGTTGTCGGCTGCCGATGCGTGTTGTGTGGATATATTCTTCCTTGCGTGGGACAATGCCAATATCCTAAAGATTCTTCGCAAGGGCGAAGAGGCTATAATCGCTCAGACAGGGTGTTATACTCACAGTGAACTGGTCGATATAATAGACTCGGCAAAGAATGGTGATACTCCAATCGCCGGTGTACCGGCATATATATATGATTTTGTGGAGTACTACATTGAGAACGAGGCAAATGGCAACATACTTTGGGAAGATGTGCTCAATACCCATTACTACAATTATGCAACAAAATCGGCCAACAGATTTGTTGCCGAATGGTTCATGTTCAATCTGAACGTGAATAATGTACTCGCAGCAATGACGGCACGTAAATATAAAATGAGTGTTGCCGATGTGGTGATTGGCAACGGAGAGGTTGCCGAGGCTCTGCGTACATCGGGTGCAAGGGATTTTGGCCTGACAGGTACATTTGAGCAGATAGAGCAGTTGCAACGTATGTGTGAGAATCCAAAACTGCAGGAGCGCGAGAGACAACTCGATGAGTTGCGTTGGCGTTGGCTCGACGATAATTCTGTATTCAATTACTTTACAGTTGAAAGATTGTTCGTGTTCCTTGTAAAACTTGGTATTGTGGAGCGTTGGGCTGCACTTGATACCGATAAGGGTATGGAGCGTTATCAGGCAATCATAGCCGACTTGAAAGGCGGCATGAATGAACATTCAATGTTTGTGAAATAATAAATAAGTAAATATATAATATGGCAACAAAAGGAAAAGTAACCGGAGTTATAGCAAACATGGTGCTGTTGGCTGTTGACGGCCCGGTAGCGCAGAACGAGATTTGCTACATTAAAACCGGTGGTGACCGGCTAATGGCCGAGGTTATCAAAATTAACGGAGCCAAGGTGTATGTTCAGGTTTTTGAAAGTACCCGCCGTTTGAAAATTGGCGAGGAGGCTGAATTTACCGGTCACATGCTTGAGGTTTCATTGGCGCCGGGTATGCTATCGAAAAACTACGACGGTCTGCAGAATGACCTTGATAAGATGGAAGGCGTGTTCCTGAAGCGCGGTGACTATACAAATCCGCTCGATGAGGAGAAAATATGGCACTTTGAACCGCTTGTCAAGGCTGGCGACAAGGTTATCGCAGCAGCTTGGTTGGGTAGTGTTGAGGAGAACCACCAGCCATTGAAGATTATGGCACCATTCGGTATAAAGGGCGAGTGGACTGTAAAGTCAATTGCTGCTGCAGGTGACTACAAGATAACAGACACCATTGCAGTCATTGCAAATGCCGATGGCGATGAAAAAGAACTCAACATGATTCAGAAGTGGCCGGTGCGTGTGGCTATGGAGGACTATAAAGAGAAACCACGTCCATTCAAGTTGCTCGAGACCGGTGTACGCACAATCGATACCTTGAACCCTATAGTTGAGGGTGGTACCGGATTTATTCCCGGTCCGTTCGGAACAGGAAAGACTGTGTTGCAGCATGCGATTTCAAAACAGGCCGAGGCTGACATTGTGATTATAGCTGCGTGTGGTGAGCGTGCAAATGAGGTTGTGGAAATCTTTACCGAGTTCCCCGAACTCATCGACCCACACACTGGCCGCAAGCTCATGGAGCGTACAATCATCATTGCAAACACATCGAACATGCCTGTTGCTGCGCGTGAAGCATCGGTTTATACAGCTATGACACTTGCCGAGTATTACCGTGCAATGGGACTTCGTGTTCTGCTCATGGCCGACTCTACATCTCGTTGGGCTCAGGCTTTGCGTGAGATGTCGAACCGAATGGAGGAACTTCCCGGTCCCGACGCCTTCCCGATGGATATATCTTCAATAATCGCAAACTTCTACAGCCGTGCAGGTTATGTCTACCTGAACAACGGCGAGGTGGGTTCCATCACATTCATAGGTACTGTATCGCCTGCCGGTGGTAACCTTAAGGAGCCTGTCACTGAGAATACAAAGAAGGTTGCACGCTGTTTCTATGCGCTTGAGCAGGAACGTGCCGACAAGAAACGTTACCCGGCTGTGAACCCTATCGATTCATACTCGAAATATATCGAATATCCCGAGTTTGCAAGCTATATCTCCGGTCTCATTGGCGATGAATGGCTTGGAATGGTGAACGAGGCAAAGACACGTCTGCTACGTGGTAAGGAGATTGCTGAGCAGATCAACATCCTTGGTGATGACGGTGTACCTGTAGACTATCACGTTACATTCTGGAAATCGGAACTCATTGACTTTGTGGTTCTGCAGCAGGACGCATTTGACGAGATTGACGCGGTTACTCCTCTTGAACGTCAAAAGGAACTCTTGTCGTTGGTGACAGAGATGTGCCGCACCGAGTACGAGTTCGATGACTTCCTTCAGGTGAGCGAGTTCTTCAAGAAGGCAATCAACCTGTGCAAGCAGATGAATTACTCCGAGTTCAAGAGCGACAAGTACAGCTCTTATTTGGCTGAACTTACAACATTGCTCCAGACAAAAGCTGTTAAATGATAAAAGAATACCATTATGGCTACAGAAGCATTTCAGAAAATATATACAAAAATCAACTCCATTACCAAGGCAACATGTTCGCTCAATGCTACAGGTGTAGGATATGACGAACTTGCAACGGTGAATGGAAAACTCGCCCAGGTTGTAAAGATTATGGGTAACGAGGTTACACTTCAGGTGTTTGAGGGTACAGGTGGTATTCCAACCAATGCCGAGGTGGTTTTCATGGGTAAGGCTCCATCGTTAAAGGTGAGCGAGCAACTTGCCGGACGTTTTTTCAACGCATACGGTGACCCAATCGATGGCGGTCCTGTTGTTGAGGGTACCGAGGTTGAGATTGGTGGCCCATCGGTAAATCCTGTCCGCCGCAAACAGCCGTCAGAACTCATAGCTACAGGTATTGCCGGTATTGACCTTAACAATACATTGGTGACAGGACAGAAGATTCCTTTCTTTGCCGATCCCGACCAGCCATACAACCAGGTTATGGCGAATGTTGCCATGCGCGCACAGACCGACAAAATTATTCTTGGTGGTATGGGTATGACAAACGATGATTACCTCTACTTCAAGAATCTGTTCTCCAATGCAGGTGCGCTCGACCGTATCATTTCGTTCATGAATACAACCGAAGACCCTGCCGTTGAGCGTCTTCTTATTCCCGATATGGCACTTACAGCAGCCGAGTACTTTGCAGTTGAGAAGAATGAAAAGGTGCTTGTACTGCTTACCGACATGACAATGTATGCCGACGCGCTCTCTATCGTGTCGAACCGTATGGACCAGATTCCTTCTAAGGATTCAATGCCTGGTTCACTTTACTCCGATCTTGCAAAGATCTATGAGAAAGCCGTGCAATTCCCCGCAGGCGGTTCAATTACCATCATTGCGGTAACAACCCTTTCGGGTGGTGATATTACACATGCTGTACCCGACAACACAGGTTACATTACCGAGGGACAGTTGTTCCTGCGTCGCGACAGCGATATCGGTAAGGTTATCGTTGACCCGTTCCGTTCACTTTCGCGTCTCAAGCAGCTTGTAGCGGGTAAAAAAACACGTAAGGACCACCCACAGGTAATGAATGCGGCTGTCCGTCTATATGCCGATGCTGCAAACTCCAAGACCAAGATGGAGAATGGTTTCGACCTTACCGATTACGACAAGCGTACATTGGCTTTTGCCAAGGAGTATTCCGACAAACTTTTGGCTATTGATGTGAACCTCGACACCACCGAGATGCTTGATGTTACATGGGGATTGTTCTCCAAGTTCTTCAAGCCCGAGGAGGTCAATATCCGTCAGGACCTTGTTGATACATATTGGAAAAAATAATAAACTGATAGAAGCATAATGATTGCATTTCAATATAACAAGACATCGCTTCAACAGCTCGAAAAGCAACTGAAGATGCGTGTACGTACACTCCCTATCATCAAGAATAAGGAGAGTGCGCTACGTATCGAGGTGAAGAAGTGTAAGGCCGAAATGCAGCAGCACGACGAGGAATATGCAGCACAGCTTGAACAGTACCGAGCGCTCTTCGCTTTGTGGAACGAGTTCGACACTTCGCTTGTAAAGACAGGCGAACTGCTCATAGGGCAGCAGAAGGTTGCCGGCGTGCTTGTCCCTGTTCTTGAGAACGCAAGTTTTGTGCTTGCACCATACAGCCTCTTCGGCTCACCAAAATGGTTTGCCGACGGTATCGAGTTTCTCAAGGAGATGGCTATGACTGCAATACGTCGTGAACTGCTCAACCGCAAATTGCAACTGTTGGAGAATGCCCGTCGCAAGACAACTCAAAAGGTGAACCTTTTTGAGAAGGTGCAGATACCGGGCTATCAGGATGCGATTAGAAAAATTAAACGCTTCATGGAGGACGAGGAAAATCTCTCAAAATCATCACAAAAGATTTTGAAGTCTCTTCTGGAGCAAAGAGAGGAGGTGACCGCATGATTACCAGGATGAATAAACTGACGCTTCTTATATATCATAAGGAGTATACTGCATTCCTCGAGCGTTTGCGTAATTTGGGAGTAGTGCATATAGCCCAGAAGAACAGTGGTGCCGTGTGTGACCCCGAACTTGAAAAGCAGCTGAATCTTTCGGCACGTTACAAGCAGATGATGAAGCGCTTTGAGACAAGTGGTGTAAAGGAATTCGCACCAGCCGGTGACATATCGTCTGTTGCTGCCATGCTTGAACGCTACGATACTGTAACTGCCGAAATTGAGCAGAACAGAACTTTGTTGCAGGTTGTAGAGAAGGATATAGCGACTGTAGAGCCTTGGGGAGACTTTGATTTCTCAATGCTCGAAAAACTTGAGGCGGCCGGTTACAGAGTGCAATTCTTCATTTCTCCGGTTAAGTGTTTCGCTAGTGACTGGGTCGAGAGGTATAATGCTATTGTAGTTGCCACAAATTCGTCGCGCAACTACTTTGTAACCGTAACCGCTACTGGTGTAGATGTTGAGATTGATGCCGAACAGGCAAAACTGCCTACAGCGTCGTTGTCGCAACTTCGTGATGAGAAGAACCGTGTCTTGCAGCATTTGGCAGCTCTTGAGCATGAGGCAAAAGAGATTGCTGCTGCAAATATGAATACTTTACGTGCAGCCAACGAGGCGCTTTTGCACGAAGTGGAGTTTTCAAAGGTTCTCCTTGGCGGTGAAAAGGTTTCGGGCGACAAGCTACTGTTGCTCGAGGGATGGGTCCCAGAGGATAATGTGACAGAACTGAAAGAGATGCTCGACGGTTGCGGCGTGTTCTATGAACTGCGTGCAGTACGCCGTGGCGACAATGCTCCGGTTAAATTGAAGAACAATGCCTTTACACGCATGTACGAGGTGTTGACCAGGATGTATGGTATGCCAGGTGGAACCGATTTCGATCCAACTCCCATTGTGGCTCCTTTCTTCTCGCTGTTCTTCGCATTCTGTATGGGTGATGCCGGTTACGGCCTTATTCTTATATTGCTTGGATTTTTGCTGAAGAAGAAACTCAAGAGCGATCTTGCAGGAATGATGAACCTTGTGATAACTCTTGGTATATTCACTACAGTTCTTGGTGCACTGCTTGGAACATTCTTTGGTATAAGCCTTATAGATTCCGATATTCCGCAGACTCTGAAGAATTTTATAATTGCTGGTGATGTTGAACTGTTCGGTTCTAAGTATAATGTACAAATGCTTCTGGCACTTGCTATCGGTATTGTACATATATCCATAGCAATGACCGTAAAGGTCATCAACAGTACGGTGTTCTTCGGTTTCAAGGATTCGTTGAGCGTTTGGGGATGGTGGATGGTGGTTGTAGGAGGCGCTGTTGCCGGTACACTCACGTTCTTGAGTGTCATACCTGTCGACCTGTCGAAATGGGTATTCATAGCCATTGGTGGTCTTGGTGCATTGGGTATATATATCCTTAACGACCTGCGCCGCAATGTACTGATGAACATTGGTGCCGGACTTTGGGATACCTACAATATGGCTTCGGGACTCTTGGGCGATATACTCTCCTATATCCGTCTTTTTGCCTTGGGATTGGCAGGCGGAATGCTTGGCCAGACATTCAATAGCCTTGCTCTTATGGTTGTAGAAGACCAGGAGGGTATGGGTGCAATATTTGCTTGGATTGGTTTTGGACTTATAATAATCGTAGGTCACGTGCTCAATATTGCAATGTCGTGTCTCAGTGCATTTGTTCACCCGTTACGTTTGACATTCGTGGAGTATTTCAAGAATGCCGGCTACGAAGGAAAAGGTACTGAATACAAGCCTTTCAAGAATAATAAAAATTAAATAATAAATAAATTAAAATTAAAGAACTATGAACTTATTATTAGGTTATTTAGGTATGGGTCTCATGTTGGGACTTGCCGGTATTGGTAGTTGTCTTGGTACAACAATCGCAGGTAACGCAGCTGTAGGCGCGTTGAAGAAGGATTCTTCAAAATCATCTGGTTACATGATTCTGTCGGCTCTTCCAGCTACTCAGGGTCTTTACGGTTTCTTGGCATTCCTGCTTCACTTTGGTAAGGTTACTGAGCAGACCGGTTTCATGTGGTTTGGTGTAGGTATTGGTGTTGGTATTGTATGCCTCTATTCAGCAATACGTCAGGGTCAGGTATGTGCCAACGGTGTTGTTGGTATGTCACAGGGTCACGATGTGCAGACAAATACCATGATTTATGCCGCTCTTCCCGAGTTCTATGCTATTCTTGCTCTTGTGGCAACATTCCTTGTTTAATTTGCATAGCTACTGATAAAAAATGCAGTCACTTCAAAATATTGAAGTGACTGCATTTTTTATCATCGGTATTCGTAACCGTTTATCCTTATTCCCAAATTTACGGGAATTTTCTCGGGATTCTCTACAGCACTGTTTCTTATGTATCCGCTTTTCAGATATAGTGGAAACAAAAGATGTTCCTTTTTCGGGTCATTGCTTTTGCCATCTACAAACTTGACGGCAACGTAATAGTTGCCTGGCTCAATAAATATGCTCTTGTCGGGTAATACCTTGTGTTCGCGCTTCCTGTCACCTACTGGAATTTCAATATAGACAGGGTGGTGCATTATGTTTGTAAATATGGTTCCGCTGTCATCGATAGAAAATATGTTTAGGCTCAGTCTGGCATTTTCAATTCTGTTTGAGATTGTATAGAATACTATCTCATTTACTTCAAACGGGTGTTTCACCTCAATTATTGAGCCAATCTCGTATCCAATCCTATCTATACCCAACGATGTCACAGTACCGGCAAATCTTATTCCGCGGTTCGACAGTTTTGCTTTTTTCCTTTTGCCACTATACACAACTAATTCCTCAAGTTCGTGTGACTGCATGGTTATGACAAGCGTGTCGCTGCTGTTCTTGTAAATATCAGGCGCAATATTAGCATTGCTGTAGGATATGTGTGTTACGACAAGTGTGTCGCTGCATTCCTGTGGCAGTGTAAACTCAAAAACACCATCAATCCCCGACAATGTTCCGTACATAGTTCCCGGTATACCAACGGTGGCATATTCTACCGCCTCGCCTCTCTCATTTGTTATTTTGCCTTTTACTGTAAAGTCTTGGGCTGCGATGGAGGTTGCTATGGTCAGGAACCATATAATAAGTTGTAACCTTTTCATAACGACGGTGACATTACTCCCTGTACTCAAGAATATCACCCGGTTGGCAGTCGAGAGCCTTACATAGTGCGTCAAGGGTGCTGAAACGTACAGCCTTTGCCTTTCCCGTCTTCAGAATTGAGAGATTGGCCTGGGTGATTCCTACTTTTTCGGCAAGTTCGCCCGATGACATCTTGCGCTTTGCAAGCATGACATCAACATTTACTATAATGGACATGGCTGTTTTTGGTTAAATAGTCAGGTTATTCTCTTCGCTCACTTTTACCGCAATATTATATATGATAGCAAAGACAACAAGCACGGCGGTATAGAGCCATGTGTCACTGTTGATGATGAATGAACCTGTGTTCCCGTCAAAAAGCAATGATGTCGATAGGTTCTCACTGCAACTCTCTCCGATAAAATAGCAGGCTGCTATGCCATACATTATTCTTGTGTTGACGCTTGGGAAAAGCACACCGTTTTTGATAGCCTTGAGCTGCTTGGCGAGGAATATCATGATGAGTGCGTAGAATGATGTCTTGAACAGAAGGCGTCCGATGAAGATTACCATTTGCACCGGGTACAGGTCCTCATGCCAATTAATGCACCCTTCGCCACTCTGTGTGCTTATAAAATAGCTTTGTGTTATTATCCATACAATGCTTGCTGCGCATAGCAATGATGCGAAGATTGTCACCCCCATCATTCTCTTGTAACTCTTTGTTTTCATAAATTTATAGTTCTAGGTTAATAATTCTGTCGCAAAAGTAACAATGATTTATTGATAAACAATAAAAAAATAAAGAAAAACAATGTGTTTAATATTGTTTAACAATAAAATGGTTTTATTGCATTTACGTATGCTTTATAAATAAGCATGCTGGTTTTTGCCAGCTGTATTGGTGTAAGTTGGGTAATACATATATTTTACGTATCTTCGCACAGAATTTAAATGATATAAAGATGACAGATATTCCAAAATGCCCCAAGTGTGGCAGTGAGTACACTTATTTTGATGGTATGCTTTACGTATGCCCCGATTGTGCCCATGAGTTCAGCGCAACTGACGAAGCAGAAGAAATAGCCGATGTCGCAAAGGATAGCAACGGTGCCGAGCTTTTCGATGGCGACGCAGTAACTGTGATAAAGGATTTGAAAGTGAAAGGTTCTTCAATGGTTATCAAGCGTGGTACAAAAGTAAAGAGCATACGCCTGACTGAGAACCCCGAAGAGGTTGATTGTAAAATTGATGGTAGCAGTATTGTGCTTAAAACATGCTTCCTCAAGAAGTAAGATTTTCCCTTCTCTCTATAATAAAATTCCGCACGGCGTCCATGACGCCGTG
>JAFZFM010000181.1 GCA_017555865.1 Bacteroidaceae bacterium | reverse complement strand
CCTTTCACTATAAGATAATTGCCTGTCAGGCAACCCATAGGACCCCAATAGATTATCTTATCGGCCCACACGGGATGGTTTCGCAGGAATGTAGCTGCAAGATGCTCTATCGTGTGTATGGCACTCGGGCTCAATACAGGTTCACGATTGGGCTCCTTCATGCGGACATCAAATGTTGTAACTACCTCACCACCGACATTGTCCTGACGCGACACATATACACCGCGTTTCAGAAGCAGATGGTCTATTGTAAAACTTGGTATCTTTTCCATAAATTAAAGTTTTGAAAGGAAACTGCGTGTAACACCGAACGAACGGTTGGCCATCTCGCCCCAGAAATTCTCATACTGTTCGATATGGTTATCGACTCCAGGGGTATCGCTTATTATCCTGAAGCTGACAAAAGGAACTCCATATATATGACATGTCTGGGCTATGGCGGCAGACTCCATGTCAACAGCAAGACCGGCAGGGAAATTAAACTTTATTTTATCGAGTTCTTCACGGCTTGTAATGAACTGGTCACCTGTACATATAAGACCGGCGTGGATGCGTGCAACATTCCCGGAGTCATCATTAAGGCCCTGTGCCACCTTGTACAACTTTTCGGAAGCCGGGAAGAGAGCAGGCATACCCTGTACCTGTCCGTATTCGCATCCCATGCCACACCATACGTCGTGGTATACAATTGAAGAACTTACAACGACATCCATCACAGCCAACGACGTATCGATGCCGCCGGCAACTCCTGTACTGACAATAGCATCAGGGGCAAAAGAGCGTATAAGCTCCGCTGTACCTACTGCGGCGTTTACCTTACCTATACCACATTGGCGAAGGATTATCTCGTTTGACGATATACGGCCTACAAGATATGATATACCGCCCTTTTCACACTTCTGGACATCGGCAAGCAATGTAGCAAGCTGCTCGTACTCCGATGTCATAGCTGTCAAAACACCTATCTTCATAGAATTATAATAATGTAAACAATACATAAACCCAATGGGCAACGACTCCTGCCACAAAACCACCTACGGTGTGGGCCAGAATGGCTTTTGAGGTCAAACGGCGATAACCGATGGCATCGAGCATGGCTGTATGGGTACTCAGATAACCGCTCCAGCACATACCTATGGCCGTGAAAACAGCTATTGCATTGCCGTCAATCCAACCGGCATCGGCAAAATTTGGAATGAGACCAAGTGCAGCACCGACAGCACCAAGCGCAGTAATAGGGAATGCTATGAGGTGAGGGTCGGTAAAGCCAAAGAGCCATTTGAAGAGGAAACCGAGTTTCTCGCCAACCCAAGGCAAAAGCTGTACTCCTTCGTAAGCAGCACCTGTATACCCCTCAGAAGAAGATGGTCCAAAGGTAAACAGCATGACAAGTGTCGAGATTACCAGTACGCCCGGTATGATTGCCAAGCCCACATCGACACCGGTGCGGCCACCATCGAGCAACGAATCCAATATACGCTGGAAAAGAGGTTTCTTGAAATGCATATCAGTATCTTCCACAAATTCTTCGCACTCTATCGCATCCTCTGTCTTATAGCGGGGAAAAGCCTTGACCACAAAATACTGCATCAATCTTGTAGATACGACACAACCCATGAACGCTCCGAAAAGACCGATAAAAGGCTCGGCATAAAATCCTTGACCTACCATAAAGACGATTACCAGCAATCCCATTCCGAATGCAGTGCCGAAGTTCGTCAATGATATGAACTGATACTTCTTGAAATAGGTGGCAAAACGTTTGTCCTGTGCAAGCGAAATGATTGCCGGATTGTCGGACAGGAATGTCAATACTGCACCAAGAGATGCAACACCCGGAAGGTTGAACAACGGCTTCATCAAAGGACGCAAGATTTTCTCAAGCATGTTCACCACACCGAACTCCACGAATATTTTACCTATGGCACCTGTTATGACACATATTGCCATAAGATAGAACACCGTATTCAGCAACAGGTCGTGTGCTGTCTTCATAATGGTGTTAAGCATGTTTGCAGTCCCCATCTGCGATGCAAGATAGCCGAAGAGAAGAAAGAATATCGCCAGGCAGACAACACCGGCCGGTATCCATCCAAAAATTCTCTTTGTTAGTTTTCTGAAAGGTTTCATATAATAGATTTTATTAAAAATCTGTTTAAACGTGTTATCTATTACAAAAATAGATGTAAAATTCGAGACTGCAAACTGCATCGCTGCAAATTACTGATTTTATGACAGAGCTATACAAAAAAGGGGTGTCTGTCACACACAATAAATCATCAACAGCACCTTTCTACACAAGAGATTCCAAATGCAAGGACAGACATACCCTTCATTACTAAACAAACAAGAGCACACTTTTGTTCTACTGTATATAAAAACAATTGTTGTTTTTTGCTTTTTGAAATATATTGCCTATCTTCGCAATTAGGAGAAACATTATCCACAATTGAACGATATTCATTAAAATAAACAAATATGACGATTCCTGCAGAATACGACGAAATCCGTCCATACACAGCTACGGAGATTCCACAGATTTGTAATGAACTTATAGCCGACCCCGAGTTCCAGGCTATAATAAAATATGTTTTCAAAGACATTCCTTTTGAATATATTGCAGCCCAAATGTGCAACGCGAAGGACAATCTCGCGTTCCAGAAAGCGGTGATATACCCGTTCATGAAAACAGTATTGCAGAAGCTTTCAAGCGGACTTACCGTAAATATCGAAAACAAGGAGAATGCGGGCAAGTCACTCTGCATATCGAACCACCGCGACATCATTATGGACTCGGCAATTCTTGATGTGGTTTTTGTAGAAGCAATAGACAACACCGTTGAGATTGCCATTGGCGACAACCTGCTTATACGCCCTTGGATAAAGAAACTTGTACGCTTGAACCGCAGTTTCATTGTACAGCGTTCAGCATCGATACGCGAAATGCTTGCATCATCGAAACGCCTATCTTCGTACATACATTACACCATTGCCGAGCGCAACCAGCCTATATGGCTTGCACAGCGCGAAGGACGTGCCAAGGACAGCAACGACCGCACACAGGAGGGATTGATAAAAATGTTGTCCATGT
>JAFZFM010000180.1 GCA_017555865.1 Bacteroidaceae bacterium | reverse complement strand
TAATATGCCGACACATGTCACTTACGACATTGTCGATGAATTCCAGAGCAAGGATATTGTATCCGAGAATATGGATGACCGTCTTATGCTTGACAAGGCTTTCAAGGGCCGCACTGCTGCGGTCTTACTTGAGAAACTGGAGAGTGTGGGATATAATGGATATGCAATGCAACTTATGTCGTCTTCGCCCGGTAATGGACGTGCGGCCGACTTGTGGCATTTGATGAATGCCGGCAAGGGTGGTGTAGGGAAACTTGATTCGCCGTTAAGTTCGCTGTTATAATTTTCCTGTTTATCGTGACTTTATAAGAGTTTTTTATGTTGTAGAATCAGATGGTTTATGAAACTTAAATTCCTGTTTTTGCTATATATGTTTCTTCCGTCCTTGTTGTTTGCGCAAGGTGATGTGTATTCGCGTTCTGCTGTCTCTGCTATACCGGGCGATAATGTGCTACGTTTCTATCGTATGGCAGTTCCGGTCACTTATAGTTCCTATAATGAGGACTTTGATGGTGATTATAATGCCGTCCAGCAGTTTTGGCGCGATGTGGA
Source organism: Bacteroidaceae bacterium (assembly GCA_017555865.1). GTDB lineage: Bacteria > Bacteroidota > Bacteroidia > Bacteroidales > Bacteroidaceae > HGM04593. The sequence continues at coordinate 8,354 of JAFZFM010000180.1, read as the reverse complement.
GGATTTTATGAATGCCGTATATGTGCCTGTGGGTTTCTGTTTCGATGTCATTGAGAGCAGAGAACTTGTAATGAGTAAAAGGAATCTTATTGATGAGAGTGTCTATAATGCGCCAAGTTTTGGTACAGAGTTGTTGAATGAGGTAATTTCTCCTTCGTTGTACGATATTGGTATGTGGGTTACTCATCGCGATGAATATGAAGAAAATAGTGGCCTTTCTGTAGAGAACGGAGCGTATATGGTCTCGGCAAAGGCCAGCGGATATGCAAAGGCCGATAAGTGGGTGGTTGCCCATGAGGTCGGTCATCTGCTTGGAGCAAACCATACACCGTCGGGTGAAGGAAGTCTTATGGATCAGATTGGTGGTTTTCTCTCTTATCCTTCAATAAAAAGGATACGTGCTGCCTGCATGGAGAGGAATGCGGCATATTATTCCGATGAGGGGCGTACCAAACTTGTAGGTCACGACGATGGTGGAAATTATGTATATGGTATAAAGGTTGGTAACAGTGCGCCACGCTTTGTAGAGGAAAAAATGAGTAGTGTATATGAAATTCCTCAAGGCTCGTGTATTTCACTTGCTGTATATACCTGCGATGATGAGTGTGACAGGCTCAGATACTCGGCAATAGGTTGCGATTTGGCTACGGTAGGCAATCTTACCGAAGAACATTTCCTTGATTTGGCCTCGCTTGCACCCCAGTATAGCAATATATTGGATTATGCTCCGGCTTTTTCGGCCGATTTGTATTACGACGACTTTTATTACCCGGTAATAGGAACAGATATCCCGAATCTTTATCCAGGCAGGTATCCTGTGAGTATACTTGTATGTGATTTACCGGAAAGCGAAGACTATGGGTATGAGACAATGAAACATTCTCCTTTTTATAGCAATTATGCTGTGTGGGAGGCTGTTGTGAAGATTGTCGCTGGTGTTCCTTTCAATGCTTCTCTCTCGCCCGGAAAGAGTTCTTATTCGGTCGGAGAGTCTGTTGTTGTTGAATGGGGTGTGAACGATAGCTATTTTACAAAAGAGAGCCTTTTGCGTATAACAATGTCAACCAATTATGGCGAAACATTTGATTATCTGCTTGCCGATTCTGTACCGGCAACCGACGGTCGCTGTGCTGTGGCATTGCCGGATGTTAATGTAGGCTATATAGATGTTGATTTTATTACAGCTACGCGCTCAATGCGTGGTGGTATAATAAAAATAGAGGAGATTGGTGGCGTTGCATACACTCTTACTACTCTTACCCCTGAGTATGGCGGTGGATTTGTTGTAACCGGTGGTGTAGAGACCGGTATTCATGAACCGGCAGTTCATGATGATGGCTGTGTATATGATTTGTATGGACGAAAGACCGATGGCTTGGATTTGCCTTGCGTTTACATAAAGAATGGTAAGAAGATTATGAGAATGGGAAAAGAGTGAGTTTGGCTAATGGCCAAAAGAGACTATTCTCGTTGTAAAGATAAAAACAAAAGATGGCGAGCGCCATCTTTTGTTTTCTATTAAAGTACACCGTTTACTACAAGTGCCTTGACCAATGAGTAGAACTTCTCTACTGTTGGGATCTCTACGCGCTCTGTGGGAGAGTGAGGTGACATGAGTGTTGGGCCGAATGATACCATATCCATTTTTGGATAGTTGGTTGATATGATACCGCACTCGAGTCCGGCGTGTATCACTCTTACATCGGGCTGTTTGCCGAACATGTCGTTGTAAGCGTTCTTGAGTGCTGCAAGCAATGGTGAGTTTACGTTAGGCTGCCAGCCGCTGTAACCGCCACTGAGTTCAACCTTCATACCTGCCATTGCGAAGCAGCTTGAAAGCTGAAGTGCAAGGAACTCCTTCATTGTATCGCTTGAACTGCGTGCAAGGATATTGATTTCGGCCTTACCCTCACCAATGTGTACGATTGAGAGGTTGCTTGATGTCTCAACGGTGTCGGGGATAGTTGGGATGAAACGCAATACACCGTCGTGGCAAGCGAGGATTACGTCTACAAGATTCTCCTGGATTTCCTCGGGAACTACTGTCTCGGGCAACTCTGTTGGAGTTACTGTGAGGGTGATACCCTCTTCAATTGTTGCATATTCGCTGTTGTAGAGAGCCTCGTATTTTGCTGCTATTGCTTTCAGTTCCTCAACGCCCTCCTCGGGTAGTGTAAGTACAACCTCGCAACTTGCGGGGATTGCGTTACGCATGTTACCGCCGGCCCAGCTTGAGAGGATAACACCACACTCGTCCATAGCCTCGCGTACAAAACGTGCCATCAACTTGTTTGCATTACCGCGACCTGCGTTTATTTCAAGACCAGAGTGGCCACCACGAAGGCCTTTGAGCTGTACTTTTACAGCAACGTCGTCTTCGTCGCTCTCCTCGTCCATATATTCCATTGAGGCTGAAATGTCAAGACCACCGGCGCAACCGATGTAGAGAACACCCTCCTCCTCTGAGTCGAGGTTAAGCAAGAGCTCGCCTTCGAGTTCACCGCCCTTAAGACCGAATGCACCGAACATACCGGTCTCTTCATCGGCTGTGATAAGCGCCTCCAGTGGACCGTGCTGCAGGCTGCTGTCCTCCATGATTGCCATGATTGCTGCAACGCCAAGTCCATTGTCGGCACCAAGAGTTGTATCATTGGCATATAGCCAGTCGCCCTTTACAACGGTTTCTATAGGGTCGTTGATGAAGTCGTGCTTGCTGTCGGGAGTCTTTTGTGGAACCATGTCCATGTGAGCCTGAAGGATAATGCCCTTGCGGCCTTCGAGTCCTGGAGTAGCGGGCTTGCGCATAATGATGTTGCCGGCTTCGTCCTGCCATGTCTGTACGTTTATACTCTTGCCGAAGTCGAGCAGGAATTTCTGTATTTTTTCAAGGTGTCCCGATGGACGTGGAACCTGTGTAAGTGCCTCAAAGTGTTTCCACACTTCGCGTGGCTGAAGATCTTTGATTGTAATTGCCATAATTTTCAGTTTTTATGTGAATGTTTCTTTAGTTGTAACATTAAGAGTCCGTATATGCCAAGTATAGCCACAAGTAATGTTTGCGTGCTGTGTACTATTAACGCAAAAATGGACGCATCGGTTGAACTTATGCCGTATAATATCATTATGCTTATGACGGCAAAATGCCATGGACCTGCTCCGTTGGGGGTGGGGACAACCACTGCAATACTACCTGCTATAAATAGCAATAGGCCTGCAAACACTGACAGGTTGCTGCTGAAAGGGAAGTAGAAGAAGCAAAGATAGAACTGCATGAAGTAGCAGAACCATATACCTATGGTTTCAACTACAAACAGCCAGCCGTTGTCCATTTTTCTCAGCGACAGCAAGCCTTCGGTAAAGCGTGTGATAAAACTGCGTATCTTTTTCCAGAACGTCATTTTGCGCATGATGAACAAAAGGAGAACTGTTATTGCTGCAATGGAAAGCAGTATAATTGCCCATCCGCCCATTGAGGTGAATATTCCGCCACCGGATGTGCTGAACCCGCTTTCTCCAACGAATGTACAGAAAACGTTCCATTGCATAAGTACGGCTGCAATGGTTATGAGAATGACCATAAGCGTGTCTATGAGCCTTTCGGAGACAAGCGTACCAAGCGACTGGGCAAATGGTATTTTGTCGTGTTGCTCAAGAATCACGCACCTTGAGACCTCGCCAATGCGTGGTACTACAAGATTGGCTGCGTATGCAACGAATATCGAATATATGCTGACCGATGTGGTTGGACGCATTCCAAGCGGTGCCAGGGTGAGCTTCCAGCGCCATCCTCGTATCACATGGCTCATTACGCCAAAAAAAGTTGACAGTGCAAACCAGAAAAGGTCTATTCCTTTAAATGAAATCCATAGTTGTGAAATGTCAAGATCGTCGTATATCATGTACAGGATAAGTATACCCAGCATTAACGGCAATAATGTTTTTAATGTTATATTTAAAATCTTTTTCACAACAATAGAAAATTTTTAATTGTTTTAGTTACCTTTGCAACTATAGGCCGGGGCTTGTGATGGCTCTTGAAATTGCAATCGCGTATCCGGTGTGGTTATTGCAAAGATAATAATATATTGAATATTCTTTGCTATTTTATGAATAATTAATAAAAAAGAGGTTCAGAGGCAATGAAGGCAGTAACAGCAAAAAAGAGATTGGGACAGCATTTTCTAACCGACCTTTCAATAGCCAAGGCCATTGCCGACACGGTTGATATTTGTCCTGCAGTGCCGGTGCTTGAGGTTGGTCCCGGTATGGGAGTGCTCACCCGTTTCCTGCTTGAGAAGGAACGCGCAGTCAAGGTTGTTGAGATTGATGAGGAGTCGGTAGCGTATCTTTGCAAGAACCTTCCGCAACTTGGCGAGGACAATATAATCCCCGATGATTTTCTTAAAATGCACCTCGATCGTCTTTTCGATGGTGAACAATTCATGCTCATAGGTAATTATCCCTATAACATATCGAGCCAGATTTTCTTCAAAATGTTGGATTACAAGGAATATATCCCTTACTGCAGCGGCATGATACAGAAGGAGGTGGGTGAACGCCTTGCAGCCAAGCCCGGAACAAAGGCGTATGGTATTTTGGGTATTCTCATACAGGTGTGGTACGATGTGGAGTATCTGTTCACTGTTGACGAAAATGTGTTCTCTCCGCCACCTAAGGTAAAGAGTGCTGTGGTGAGAATGGTACGCAACAACCGCGAGAGCATGGAGTGCAACGAGGAACTGTTCAAGAAAATTGTGAAAGCTACTTTCAACCAGCGCCGCAAGAAGTTGCGTAACTCAATACAGCAGATTGTGGGCAAGGAGTCGCCTTTGCTTGCCGACCCTGTTCTTGACAAACGTCCCGAACAGTTGTCGATTGATGATTTTATTGAGCTTACCAATAAGGTTGAACGTGAATTGGCATAAAAGCAGAGAATTATGACAAAAGACTTTATCAACTATATAAAGGAACTTATCGAGCAAAAGGAATCGGTATTGTTGCAGGAGAAGATTTCCAAAATGCACCCTGCCGACATTGCCGAGATTTGTGCCGAACTCGACCTTGAAGAGGCGCGTTTCATCTACCGCCAACTGAGCAATGAAAAGGCGGCTGACGCGCTCATCGAGATGGATGAGGATCTGCGTAACGAACTCCTCGAAGAGTTGCCGTCCGAGGCCATTGCCAAGCGTTTCGTCAACTACATGGATACCGATGATGCCGTGGAGATTATCCGCGACATGGACGAGGAGAAACAGGAGGAGGTGCTCTCGCATATCAAGGATATTGAACAGGCCGGCGATATTGTAGACCTGTTGCAGTATGATGAAGATACAGCCGGTGGTCTCATGAGTACCGAGATGGTGGTTGTGAATGAGAACTGGAGTATGCCCGAGTGTCTCAAGGAGATGCGTCAGCAGGCCGAGGAACTCGATGAGATCTACTATGTATATGTTGTTGATGACGATGAGCGCCTGTGTGGTCTTTTTCCGTTGAAAAAGATGATTACAAGCCCATCGGTTTCCAAGGTTAAGCATGTGATGAGCACCAAGGTGGTGAGCGTTGACGTAGATACTCCAATCGACGAGGTTACAATGCTCATAGAGAAGTATAACCTTGTGGCAATTCCTGTTGTTGACAAGATTAATCGTCTTGTCGGTCAGATTACCGTCGATGACGTAATGGACGAGGTACGTGAACAGACCGAACATGACCAACAGCTGACCGCCGGTCTTACGCAGGATGTGGAGACAAGCGATAGTGTGTTCATTCAGACAAAAGCGCGTTTGCCATGGCTTATAATAGGAATGTTGGGTGGTATATGCTCGTCAATCCTGCTTAACAGCTTTACGGGAACTTTGGGTTCTCACCCCGAAATGGCACTCTTCATACCTCTGCTTGCCGGTATGGGTGGTAATGTGGGAACACAGTCGTCGGCTATAGCTGTTCAGGGGCTTGCCAACAACTCTTTGGATTCGAGCCACATATTCCGTCATATATTAAAGGAAATGGTGGTGGCTATTGTCAATGCAACAATTCTTTCGTTAATGGTGTATGTGTACAATTTCTTTATTTATGGTGCATTGGATATTGTAACGCTTGCTGTGCCGTTGAGTTTGTTTGTTGTAGTGTTGTTTGCCTCAAGTTTTGGAACAATGATTCCAATGATACTGGAGCGAATGGATATAAACCCTGCGGTTGCGACGGGACCGTTCATTCAGATTATAAATGACTTGAGTGGTATGACCTTCTATATGATAATTGCAATGGCGTTGAACAGTATAATGTATTGACGGCCTTATAGGATAGAAAAACGATTCGGAGCAGAATAACTACTGCTCCGAATCGTTTTTTTTGTAAAATAACTTCCTTTTATCCCTTGTTGTTTTAGGCTGTAACGAGGCTTGAGACCGTTAAGTGATGTCTTGCGGTATATTGTTTGAAAGACTGTTGAGAGGCTATGTTGATTGTTGAAATGGTACTGGCTTTCCCGTATATGATAGGCGGTGTTAGGTAGTTCCTGTTGTTGATTTGTTTTTTTACCCTGAGATTAAGAAGGGATACTATCTTGCAATGGGTCTCGGATTGGTTTATCATCAGGCAAAATCAAAGGGCGTTGCATATACAGTGCTCGCCAGATGGTATGATAGGGTAGAAAGGAGTGGATTTGTTGCCTTTGCAAAAGTTATGAGAACTATATATATGCACTATGAGAAAATACTCAACTTCTTTGACAAACGTTCTACAAATGCTGCTTCGGAGTCTTTTTAATGCAAAAATCAAAGCTTTTAGGGCACAGTTCAGAGGTGTAAAAGATAAAGATTTTTTCCTTTTCAGGTTATCAAAATTATATGCTTGATTTTGAAATCCCTCAGAATTTTACGTTGATCCGTAATGGCTCAACTCCAAAAGTTGAGGGGTAAGAATAAATGTTTTATATTTGCTGTCAAGAAATTTTACGACTATGAAACTTGACGGCTATTCATTACTTCTTCCCGAAGGCACACTAAATTATTTTGATGTTATAAACGTTGTAGAGGATTCTACTCAGATTGTAATATACCTTGAAGAGAAAAATCTTGTTCCTGATGAATACAAGGACCTGAAGACAGAAAGTAAGGGTTTTTATGAGCCAGTGGTGGTACGCGACTTTCCCATACGTGGTCGAGAGGTCTTTCTCAATGTCCGCCGTCGCCGTTGGATAATAAAGCCTGGTGGGCAATACATATCCCGCAATTGGCAGCTGGTTGCTTCAGGTACCTCTATGACGCGTGAATTCGCGTCTTTTTTAAAAGAAATATGTAGATAGTCTGCCTGTAAGTTGCAAGACTATCGGTACTTTATACGGTATAGACGGCAACAAGTTCGAACGGCATTACCGTGATCATCTTAGCGGTTATCATGAATGGGAACAGTTGTCGCACGCCTCGGAGTGGGTTCTGTTCGAAAAGAATATCGGTGCTTATGTAGGGCTGGATGAGGTCTGTCTGTCCCGGGGTGAATTATACACCGTACTTATCAATAAAGAAAAGAAAGGTGGCAAAGGTGGCAAAGGAAGTATAATAGCTGTAGTAAAAGGAACACGCGCAGAGGATGTCTCTCGTGTATTATTACAAATGCCTCGTCGCAGGCGCTATCAGGTAAGAGAGATTACTCTTGATATGACACCGAATATGGCACAGATAGCCAGAACCTGTTTTCCTGCAGCACGTCAGGCGATAGACCGTTTTCATGTGCAGCAACTAGCCTTTGAGGCTCTGCAAGATATGCGCATAAAGGCACGCTGGGAGGCACTTGATGAAGAAAACAGAGCTATCCTTAAAGCGAAAATTGAAAAAAGAATCTATACTCCTACGGTCTTTGAAAATGGCGAAACCAGATGTCAGTTACTTGTCAGAAGCATATATCTGCTGTATAAGAAAGAGAGCCTTTGGAGCAACGAACAACGTGAAAGAGCCAGGATTCTTTTCAGAGAATACCCTGACATCAAGAAGGGATACTATCTTGCAATGGGCCTCGGATTGGTTTATCATCAGGCAAAATCAAAAGGTGTTGCATATACTATGCTTGCCAGATGGTATGACAGGGTAGAAAGGAGTGGATTTGTTGCCTTTGCAAAAGTTATGAGAACTATATATATGCACTATGAGAAAATACTCAACTTCTTTGACAAACGTTCTACAAATGCCGCATCGGAGTCATTTAATGCAAAAATCAAAGCTTTTAGGGCACAGTTCAGAGGTGTAAAAGATAAAGATTTTTTTCTTTTCAGGTTATCAAAATTATATGCTTGATTTTGAAATCCCTCAGAATTTTACGTTGATCCTCCGTAATTCCCTTTGTCTATTCTTGGAATG
>JAFZFM010000179.1 GCA_017555865.1 Bacteroidaceae bacterium | reverse complement strand
GTTGATAGTTTTTAACCCCGCTGCACTCACGCGCAACTGAATCCAACAATCTTCTTCTACGTAGAAGAACTTCTTTGTAAACAAGTTCACGTTGAAAAGACGCTTTGTTCTTCTCTTTGAGTGTGAAACATTGTTACCCACCATAGCTTTCTTACCGGTGATTTGACAAATCTTTGACATCTCTATATATTTTTTTGTTTATTCTTTTGATACCTACTCAAAACAGAGTGCAAAGATATAGGATTTGGAATAATCTTGCAAACAAAACTGCAATTATTTTTGAAACAGACAGTATTTTCTTTAAGTTTCTTTAAAAGGTTGTTCGCAATCTTTGTTATCTCTGTTTTTATGCGTAGTTGTATGTTTATTTTCCCTCCAGTTTGCTGTATATTAGGTCCAGAACTTCGTCAACTGTAGCTGCAATGTTTTCTTTACGTCCGCGGTTGCCAAGTTGCAATAGTCTTGTGGTTGTTTCTCCTTTTATTTTGCTTGCAATCCATACGGTTCCTACGGGCTTTTCTACAGTTCCTCCTCCGGGGCCTGCAATGCCCGATGTTGCAATGGAACAATCACTGCCGGTAATTCTTGCTATACCTTCGGCCATCTCTTTTACAGTCTCTTCGCTCACTGCTCCATACTGTTCTATGGTGTCCTCTTTTACTCCAAGGATGTTGCTCTTTACACTGTTGTGGTATGCTACAACAGCACCGAGCATAACGTCGGAACATCCTGCTACCGATGTTATCGCCTGCGATACAGCACCTCCGGTACAACTCTCTGCAGTGGCTATAGTAAGCCCTTTGCGCATTAATAGTTCTACAAGGCGTTCTGCATTACTTTTGTTGTTATACTCCATTTTTGCAGTGTGTTGTTGGGCTTTATAGTGTGGTACGCGAGAATGCCGGCAAGTCCATAGCGCAGAAATCATTGTCAAGATATTTGTAGTATCCTACAATACCAATCATTGCTGCGTTGTCGGTTGTGAAACCGAATTTTGGAATGAATATTTCCCATTTGTATCTCTTGGCATAATCCTGATATGCCTGTCGTAGCGCGGTGTTGGCCGAAACTCCACCAGAGAGTGCTATACGCTTTATTCCCAGTGCTTTTGAGGCTTTGTATAATTTGTCCATAAGTACGGCTACAACAGTGGCCTCGAACGAAGCTGCCAAATCTTCCTTGTGCTCTTCTACATAGTTCTCGTTGTCGGCAACAAGTTTACGCAATGTATAAAGGAATGATGTTTTGAGTCCGCTGAAGCTGTAGTCAAATCCGGGGATGTGTGGCTTGCTGAACTTATAAGCTTCTGGGTTTCCCTGGCGGGCAAGGCGGTCGATGATAGGTCCTCCTGGATAGCCGAGTCCCATAACCTTTGCGCATTTGTCCATTGCTTCTCCGGCTGCATCGTCTATTGTCTGTCCAATGATTTCCATCTCCTTGTAGCTGTTCACTTTTACAATTTGTGAATTGCCTCCCGATACCATAAGGCACAGGAAAGGGAATTCCGGGCTATTGTGCTCTTCATTCTCCTCTTGTATAAAATGGGCCATGATGTGCCCCTGAAGGTGGTTGACCTCTATCATGGGGATATTCAATGACGCTGCAAGTCCCTTGGCAAAAGATACTCCAACCAGTAGTGAACCCATGAGACCGGGGCCTCGCGTAAAAGCTATTGCCGATAGTTGTTCCTTTGTGATGCCTGCACGCTTCAGGGCGGTGTCTACCACAGGTACAATATTCTGTTCGTGCGCACGTGAGGCCAGCTCGGGAACTACACCGCCATACTGTTCGTGTACAGCCTGTCCTGCAGTAACGTTCGACAAAACAGTGTTATTGCGCATTACAGCTGCCGATGTGTCGTCGCACGACGATTCAATAGCCAGAATGTAAATATCTTCCATAATAGTCGTATCCTTTCGGGTTAACTTCCTTTGTTGTTGCAATCGTTGCTTGCTTTTGATTCAAAAATCCTTGCGAAGTTACAATATTATTTCTTTTTTCGCTAACTTTACAAACCAAAAAAACTTTAACCTCTCTTTCAATGCGCATAGAAATATATACAAGGAGTGAACAGTTGCCGCCGCTTGTTGACGGTTCTGTATTGCATTCGTCGTTTATGTTCCGTGTATTTGAGAACAGTCGCGGTTGTAAACCATATATGCTTGTGGCCTTTGGAGAGGATGGATGTGAAGTCGGGCATCTGCTCATTGTAAAGAAACGTCGTTTCCGTCTTTTTCCACCGGTGTTGAGCTATTGGTATACAATAAACGGCGAGGGGGTATATTGCGAATCATGTACCAATCGCGAAGAGGTGTATGCTGTTTTCATAGAGAGGGTTTTCGATATGTTTGATTTCAGACATTCGTTCATCGAGGTGGTGAATATCGGGGATTCACGTTTTGCCTATTCTATTTTGCGCAAGCACGATTTTGTTCCAATGCGCGACCAGCGTATGTATATATCCTTGCACAGCAGGGACCCAAAGGAGAGGCTTACACGTGCCTATCGCGCTCATATCCGTAAGGCTAGTGAATGTGGCGTGGTATGTAGCCGTGCGACAGATGATACGGAGATCAATGAAGGCCTTTCTCTGTTACGACGTTATTATTTGAGTAAAACGCGCAACAAACTTCCCGGAAGCAAGGCCTTGTATGCAATGTTGCATAACAGTGACGGCTCTTTGTCCGAGAGAGCAGGGCTTTTTGTGGTAAAGTACAAGAATAAAATAATAGGCAGTTCTGTGGTGCTATATGATAGTGACCGTGCCAACCTTGCCTATTGTTGTGGGTTGCGTAAACGCTTCCCAATGCAATATCCGGGAATAATGGCAATATGGGCTGCAATAAAAGATGCCTATGAGCAAGGTTATGCCCATTTTGAATTTCTCGAGGTGCGTACTCTTTCCCGTTTCCATCTTGGATTCATAAATACTCTGCTCAATTATGGAGGAAAGCAGGTGGGAACCTTGTGCTGGTATCATTTCAAATGGAATTGGGTCAATAAAATTTTACGTTCAATATACGTTTGACACTTTTTTTGCGTTAATATTAATATTTTGGTGTTGAAATGACATCACCTGTAAACGTGGCACGTAAAATGAATCTTAAGATATACATATCAATAATACTCGCACTTGTTACATCTGCACTCCCTGCACAGAAAGTTACATTCAAAGGGCGTGTGACCGACGAGAATCGCAATCCTATTGAAATTGCTAATATAAAGGTTGTTGGAGAGTCTGTCGGTACGGTAGCCGACCTTAACGGAAATTATCAGCTCACATGTGAGTCGCGTGATTCGCTTGTACTCTCATTCTCTATGTTAGGGTACCAGACACGTAAGCGCTCTTTCAGGAATCCTGTAGATACTATTGTACTGAATGTAGTATTGCCGTCTCTTGATATGACACTCCAGGCTGTGGAGGTCGTGGATAAAGAGCGTCAGATGGGAAGTACGCAAAAGATAGATATGCCTGGCAAACTACGCCTCAATCCTTCATCAAGTGGTGGTGGCATTGAAGATATCATAAAGTCTCAGGCCGGTGTGAGTTCGCACAACGAACTCAGTTCGCAGTATAATGTGCGTGGTGGCAATTTTGATGAGAATAGCGTGTATGTCAATGGTATTGAGGTGTACCGTCCGCTGCTCATACGTGCAGGACAACAGGAAGGATTGAGTTTTGTAAATCCTGATATGGTTGGTGCCATCGCTTTTTCTACAGGTGGTTTTGAGGCAAAATATGGTGATAAGATGTCATCGGTTCTTGATATAACCTATCGTAAACCACGCGAATTTGAAAGTACAGCTTCGGCCGGTCTGCTTGGTGCTTCCCTGTATGCAGGGTGGGGCAATAGCAATGTGAGCTTTTCAAACTCTGTACGCTACAAGAGTAACCGCTATCTGTTAGGAACTCTTGATACCAAAGGTGAGTATGAACCGGAATTCATCGATTATCAGGCCTTTTTTGATTGGCGTATTACAGGTAAACTGAATTTGAGCGTAATAGCCAATGTGGCGCGTAATGAGTATATGTTTACCCCGTCTGACCGTACTACAAGTTTTGGAACTCTTGAGAATGTGAAGGAATTCAAGGTCTATTTTGGTGGTTGGGAAAGTGACCTGTTCAATACTCTGTTCGGTGCAGTGAGCTTGAATTATGCTCCAAATGAGTATAACATGTTTACCTTGCAGACATCGGCTTTCAGTACCCGTGAGGAGGAAACATATGATATAATAGGTGAGTATTGGCTTGATGATATCAACAGTGACCGTACAATGGCTGTTGGTGGTTATATGGAACATGCCCGTAATTATCTTGACGCAGATGTACGTACGGTTTCATTGTCGGGCAAGCATTACTTGGCATCTAATGATATGCGTTGGGGAGTTGAGTATAAGCGCGAGGTTTTTTCTGATAACATGCGCGAATGGGAGTTGCGCGATTCTGCCGGCTATAACATCCCTAATTCTTCTTCCGTGTTGCGTCCTGTATATAGTCTGCTTTCTCGTTCATCATGCAGTACCGACAAATTCTCTGCGTATATACAGAATACATATAAATTCAGTTGTTCGTTAGGCCTTGTATCCTTGACTGCAGGAGCGCGTCTATCACATTGGAGTTGGAACAATGAACTGCTGTTCTCGCCACGAGTGAGTGCTGGTCTTGTCCCCGAATTCAATAAGGATCTTACATTGCGCCTTGCAGCCGGTGTTTACTATCAGACACCGTTCTATAAGGAGATGCGCGATACTGTTACTGCAGGTGGAATAACTACAGTAAGGCTTAACGAGAATATAAAATCGCAGCGATCCATACACTTTGTGGCCGGATGTGATTACCGTTTCGAGATGCTTGGCCGTCCATTCAAGTTTACAGCCGAGGCTTATTACAAGAAACTTGACAATCTGATACCTTATAATGTTGATAATGTGCGCATTGTGTATTACGGAGAGAATTGTGCTAAAGGATATGCAACTGGCTTGGATTTGAAACTGTTTGGTGAATTTGTACCTGGTACCGATTCGTGGATAACATTCTCTATCCTTGATACAAAGGAGAGAATTAATGGAGGTGATTGGTTGCCAAGGCCTACGAATAGCCGTTTCAACGCTTCGCTCTATTTTACCGACTTTTTTCCGGGTACCGACCGATGGAAAATGAGTCTTCAGGCAGCATATGCCGATGGACTTCCTTTTGGACCACCGTATACAGGACGTGAGAAACAGCGTTTCAATGCGCCGGCATATAAGCGTGTGGATATAGGAATGTCATATCGTCTGTTGAATAATGAAGATGACATATATCGTACAGGTATATACCGTTATATGCGTAACGTCTGGTTGGGTATAGATGCATTCAATCTGCTCGATATCAACAACGTGAACTCGTATTATTGGGTCAGCGATGTCGATAATAACAATTATGCGGTACCGAATTATCTGACAGGGCGTCGCTTGAATTTCCGTCTTCT
>JAFZFM010000178.1 GCA_017555865.1 Bacteroidaceae bacterium | reverse complement strand
GCTCGAAGAGTGGGCCGACAAGTTGGGTTGTAAATATATTGCTACAGGGCATTATGTAAAGATAAAGAGTAAAACAGATGGACGTGACGGTAAAAAATATTTTATCGTTACAGGTGACGACGACCGCAAGGATCAGAGTTATTTCTTATGGAGGCTCACACAAAGACAGTTGTCAAGGCTTCTCCTTCCTCTTGGCGGAATGGACAAACCGTCGGTTGTCGAATATCTGAAACAGAATGGCTTTGATGCTCTTGCCAAGGGTGGCGAGAGCATGGAGGTCTGCTTTATCCCCGGGGATTATCGCGATTTCCTGAAAGAGAATGTGCCCGATATTGAAAAAAGATATGGTAGAGGCTCGTTTGTGGATTGTGAAGGGCGTGTGCTCGGAAAGCACAAAGGCTATCCTTTCTACACCGTCGGACAACGCAAAGGGCTTGGCATAGCTCTTGGCTATCCTGCATACGTGGTAAAGATAAATCCGGCAAAGAATACCGTGATGCTTGGTACTGAGGAACAACTCGTTACACGCTATATGCTTGTCGATGAGCCGCAATGGGTTGCCGGTGTTCCTGAAAATCTTACGGTGCGGGTGCGTTATCGCAGCCGTCCTGTAAAATGCGATGCTCCGGAACCGATGGGTGACGGTCGTTGGCTGGTGCGCCTGTGTGAATCTGTTTCTGCCATAACGCCCGGGCAGTCGGCTGTTTTTTATAGTGGAAATACTGTCGTTGGCGGGGCTTTCATTGCCGACCAACGAGGAATAAACCAATGGATTCCAAAGGTATGATGAACGATATGGAAAATCCTTTGACGCTATATTCGCTCAACAACCTTGTCCGCGAGGCTGTCAGCACCGCTTTGCCTGCCCGCTATTGGGTGACGGGCGAATTGAGCGAGGTGCGCGAGGCTGTCAACGGACACTGTTATATAGAGCTTGTGCAGCGCGATGAGGCTACGAATGAACTTGTAGCAAAGGCGAGAGGAACAATCTGGGCACGTATATACTCTCTTTTGCGTCCATATTTCCTTGAACAGACAGGGCATGCTTTTGCGCAGGGGATTAAAGTGCTGTTGCAGGTAAGTGTCAATTTCCATGAATTGTACGGTTACACTCTTGATGTCTGCGACATTGAGCCTGCATATACCATCGGCGATATGGCCCGCAAGCGTCAACTCGTGATAAAAAGGCTTACCGATGAGGGCGTTATCGGGCTAAACAAGGAGCTGTGTTTTCCGTTGTTGCCTCAGCGTGTGGCGGTGATATCTTCATCTACGGCGGCCGGTTATGGCGATTTCTGCGATCAGCTCCATAATAATGGCTATGGTTTTGTCTTTTATACAAAACTGTTTCCGGCCCCCATGCAAGGCAACGGCGTAGAGCAGGGTATAATAGATGCGCTTGACAGCATAGCACGCGACTTGGACTTTTGGGATGTTGTTGTCATCATCCGTGGTGGCGGTGCTGTCAGTGAACTGTCATGTTTCGATACATACGAGTTGGCAAATAACTGCGCGCAATTCCCTTTGCCTATAATAACAGGTATCGGTCATCGTCGCGATGAGAGTGTCCTTGATATAGTGGCGCATACAAGTGCAAAGACACCTACTGCGGCTGCGGAGCTTCTTGTGCATGCCATGCTGGCGCAGGCGCAGTGGCTGGCAGATGTGCAACAGGGTGTGTTTGCTGCTGTACGTGACAGGGTTGACGGGGAGAAACATCGTTTGCAGTCGCTTGTGCAACGTATTCCTGTCGCCGCTGCGCTTTTCATGCAGGCCCAGCATCACAGGCTCGACCTTTCCCAAAAATATATCGATGCCTCTTCTCCGGAACGTATTCTAGCGCTTGGTTATAGTATAACAAGGATAAACGGCAAGGCTGTGCGTTCTGTTGATGATGTTGCACCGGGCGATGAGATTATTACAACTGTTGCAGGTGGAGAATTTACAAGTAAAGTAATCGACAAAAACAATATATGATGGAAAATATAACCTATGCTCAGGCTGTTGAACGCCTCGAAGAGATAATGAATTCAATACAAGGCGGTGGAATGGATGTCGATAAGTTGGCGGTTGCCTTGAAAGAGGCTTCTGCGCTTGTGCAGTTCTGTCGTGGCAAGTTGTATAAGGTGGATGAAGAGGTCAAGCAACTGCTTGACAATATGGACGATGATAGCTTTTGCTCATAAACTTTTGTGGCTCTGCTTTTTCTTTTCCGTCAAAATGAGTAACTTCGCGCAGAAAATTAAATGGATATGAAAAATTTGGATTGGTCAAATATTGGCTTTGGATACAGAAAAACCGATTATAATGTACGCTGCTGCTATCGCGACGGCGCATGGGGTGAGATTGAGGTCAGCTCTTCGGAATATATAAATATGCACATGGCTGCCACCTGTTTACACTATGGTCAAGAGGCTTTTGAAGGCCTTAAGGCTTTCCGTGGCAAGGACGGCAAGGTGAGAATCTTCCGCCTCGAGGCAAATGCAGAGCGTCTGCAAAGCACATGTGATGGTATTCTTATGCCTCAGGTAAGCGTGGAACTGTTCCGCGAAATGGTGACAAAAGTTGTGGAACTCAACAAGGATTATATTCCGCCTTATGAGAGTGGCGCGTCGCTATATATACGTCCTCTGCTCATTGGAACAAGTGCGCAGGTAGGTGTTCACCCCGCATCGGAATATATGTTCATCATTTTTGTGACTCCGGTAGGTCCTTACTTCAAGGGTGGTTTTTCAACAAATCCTTATGTGATTATCCGCGAGTATGACCGCTCTGCTCCTCTTGGTACAGGTAAATATAAGGTAGGCGGTAACTATGCGGCAAGCCTCCGTGCCAACAAACTTGCTCACGATAAAGGATACTCTTGCGAGTTCTATCTTGAT
>JAFZFM010000177.1 GCA_017555865.1 Bacteroidaceae bacterium | reverse complement strand
CCGAAAGCGAAAAGGTATGATTACTGCAGAACTCCTCAATTTCCGGTGTCACGCCCTTGCATTCATCCTTCGATGGAGATATATACGTTGGCAATATCACAACTTTATCTGTATCGATATCATATTTTTCCTGCAACTCGTCCGTATATGCGCCATCGTTATATATTATGTAACGTGCACGACGGAACAGGCTGTTCACGACTTTGCGTTTCCAACCGTTCAGCAAAACTATTCGACGGTTGTGCAATGTCATTATAAGCGGATGGCGCCAACCGAAAAGGTATAGCAACAACAACATGTGAATGTTTGTGAACTGCGCATGAACAAGGCGTTTTTTGACAAAAAGCAGGCTTATGAAAGCCCAAATGCGATGTTTTACATCCACCACATATTCACTGTTGCTTTTTGACTTTGCAAAATTGCGCAAAAGTATATCCTTGTCCTTTGCATAAAGTTTTTCGGCAAGCCTTTTGCAATATATTGAAATTCCACCAAGAGGAGGTGGAAAGAATCCCCATATCTCCTTTTTCATATCTTGTTGAAATAAGTATTGTTTATAACCAATGCGTTGAAATCTTCCTTTGTAACAGATTGCTTACGACGTGCGTCGGACAACAGGTTACGCAACAAACCAAAGGCTTTTTTTACAGAACCTGACGACTTATAGAAATGTCTTAGACAAAATGGCACGTTCAGCATAGTCCAAAATGTATAAAAGAGAGCCGACTTGTGAAGACGTATGTCTATAAAACGATTAAGATAGTGAAGATACAGTTTTCCGGAAGCAAACATTCTGGAGCCAGAAGAACCCACCTTGTGGTAAATCACAGAATCGAGTACACAAGCCATGCGTACACCATTCGCATTCATTCTCATAGAGAACTCAAAATCCTCCTCACCAAAGAAAAAGCGTTCGGTGAGAACCTTATCACCATCGTACAACAGCGAGGTGGGTACATATAGCGCGCAACCTGTAACAAAACTAATGGGAATAAAACCCTTTTCCCTAATATCCGCAGCTGTTTTGCCTGCGTAATAATATTTGCGGAAACCAAAACTGAGTTTGCCACCGGCATTCCATATCTTTGTCTTGTCGTAACCGTAGAATATCAGTGGAGTGAGTATCTGACAATCGGGATTACAATGTTGGAAATCCTCCAGTTTTACAAGGAAATCGGGTTCTACTTCGGTGTCATTGTTAAGCAACAGCACACGCTGTGGCTGTGACTGCAGTGCAAGCTTCAGAGCAATATTGTTTCCCTTTGCAAAGCCATAATTCTCTTTCAAAGAATAGATAAGGATATCCTTCCCAGACGAGACCACACCTTTTTCTTCACCCTCTTCAACAACAGTACAAGAGAATGCGCGTTCATTGCACCATTGGCCAAGTTTATGCACAGAGCCGTCGTCCGAAGCATTATCGGCTACAATCACAAAGAAATCACCACTTGCAGACATCAGTGATTCCATGCACTCTTTCAACACCTCAATGCCATTCCAGTTCAATACAATTATAGCAGTTCTCATAATTTTTCCAATTCTCGATAAGTGTTGCGACCCGCATTCTCTGTTTCATTCTCACTGTTTCTCGAACCCAGGAAAGACAATATCAATATCCACGCCGGTACTTCAAGGAATTGAAGATGATAGAAATATATTTCGAACCATCCCATAAGCAACATTCCGCCAAAAAAGAAATAAACAAGATTTATATAGAAATTCTTGCTCTTTATAGCCCACAGACATGCAAAATAATGAATAAAGGAGACAACTACCACTGTCAGTACATACTGTATGAGTGTCGCGTTTATATATATTGTTCCAAAAAATGCACGTACGTTGGAACCGTTTACACCGTTATGAATAAAGAACGGATTTATAGGATTTACATATTCATTACCAACTATGGCATTATAGATATTCAACACATTTGTAATCAGAACATCAAAATTCGGTCTTTCCAATATACCTAATTCAAGATCCTGACTCCACCCCATTATTCCACTTATGACATAGTGTACAAAGTTGCGGCATATTATTTCAAAAATAGCACTGAAGGCAGCAGAGTTATCCCTTCCAAGTACCAGAGAGAATGTATATGTAACCAAGAATACCGCAAAAGCCAGGACAAAGACCTTAAGGAACAAAGAGAGTGAGAGTTTCATCTTGCCGGCATACAAACGCATACATACACCACCCATTGCAGGGATGAGTACCCATGATTTTACTCCATACATGAGTGTTACAAAGAACATTCCTCCAATCAGGAAAAGATACCACTTGTGTTTTTTGTCAAACTTGTATATATAAATGATTGATAATGCATGCAAGGCACGGTGCAGGTGTCCCCAAACTCCTTTGCCACAATATTCGTAACCAAAGTCATCGGAACCAGGTAGAAGCGATGAAGTCTTGACCATAAATACAAAACGGAGCAGGAATGCACTTACAAGCAAAACAGAAAAGATATTCAGATACTTCATGTTGATATTATCAAGAATGAATCCTGTAGGCTCTTTTCTCAAGCTATTCCTGAGAGGTAATGCCAACATGAAACTAGGAATTGCAAAAAGCAACAGGCCCAACATCCAAAGTAGCATGCTTGGATAATAGAAATCCACAATATCCATTGTGCCGGAAGCCAGAATTGTCACCATAAGCATTACTGCATAGGGCAACATGAGCAGATTCAGCGGGGTGTACATTGTACGCCACATCTTGTACTCAAAGAATGCCAATACGGCAATTTCAAGATATATGGCCAATACGGATATGAACTCTACAAACCCCATTGTCACTTGGATTTAATACGTTTCAATGAATAGACACACAGCAGGAACAACACAAATTCCGCCCATGTCCATGCTGCCGCTGCCGCGTAGTATGAATACCTGCCACATGTAAGTACCATAAATGCT
>JAFZFM010000176.1 GCA_017555865.1 Bacteroidaceae bacterium | reverse complement strand
GGGGTGACTGTTTTGGTCACCCCGGTTGTTATATATATGTTTTACCCTTACATTCTTGCCTTGAAAGCCAGGGCATAAAGTTTCATCTGTTTTATCATTGCCACAAGTCCGTTGCTGCGCGTGGGCGAGAGGTGCTCCTTGAGCCCTATTGCCTCGACAAAATAGGGTTCGGAGGCAAGAATATCATCGGGAGTCTGACCCGAATATACGCTAATGAGCAAAGAGACTATTCCCTTGACAATGAGCGCGTCGCTCTCGGCACGGAAAATCACCTTTCCATCGACCAAATCGGCCTGCAACCAAACACGGCTCTGGCAACCCTCAATAAGGTTATTATCGGTCTTGTACTCCTGTGGCAGGGGTTCCTGACCGTTACCAAGATCTATGAGCAACTGATAGCGGTCGAGCCAATCGTCGAAGCCGCTGAACTCGTCAATTATGTTATCCTGAATTTCCTGTATTGTAGCCATTATTTTTCGTTATATATGACAGCAAGCACTGTTTGGCCAACTGCCTTAAGTGTTTCGGTATCAATCCAATCCATGTTGTCCTGCATGGTATGGTGGTGCGCACCAAAGCCGTTAGGGCTGTCGGGGTCGCAGTTTATTATATCTATGCATGGAATGCCAAGCACACGGTTCACATAATAGTGATCGTCGGTAACAGCGCCACCCTCCTCGTTCACAAAGTATTTGGAGTAACCCCACTCGTGTGCCTTTTTCCAAACCTTGGCAATGATATCGCCGGCAAAGTGTGCAGAATAACCCTCGTAGCAGAACCTGGAGTCTGGTGCGCCTACAATGTCGAGCAGTATACCATAACGGGCATTATATGCACGACGGTGAGGGTTCATTGACCAATATTGCGAACCAAGAGCCCATGAGTGCCTGTTTTTGTCCCACAAGTGTGAGTCTTTCTCGTGCAGGCCGTAATCCTCGGCGTCGAAAAGGACTATATCCACTCCCACACGGGCAGGGACCTGTGACAGTTGACGGGCAACCTCGAGAAGCACACCCACTCCACTGCCTCCATCGTTTGCACCGGGAAGCGGCTTGTAATGGTTTGCGGGGTCAGGGTCACTGTCGGCCCAGGGGCGTGTATCCCAATGGGCACACAGCAATATGCGGTTTGCCTGTTCGGGGTTGAACTGTGCTATTACGTTGCGCGATGGCAAGAGGTCGCCGTTATATGCCTTCAGGGTAACATCCTGTGTAAGCACTACAGCACCATAGCTCTGCAGTTTTGAGACAAGGTAGTTACCGCATGCCGCATGCCCTTTGCTGCCGGGTACACGTGGCCCAAAAGCAACCTGGGCTGCAACAAAACTGTAGGCACTGTCGGCGTCAAAGATGGGCACAATTGCCATGGGCTCGACAGGCGTTGCCGCCTGCGGAGCGTTGCCTACAGCTGTGGTGCCAACATTGCCTTGAGAGCCACCGCATGCTGCCACCATAAAGGCGAGCAGCAGTATCCTGAATATCATTCCCATTTATCGGTTGAGTTTCCAGGTTGAGCCATCCTTGCCGTCCTTTATCTCGAAGCCAAGAGCTGCAAGCTCGTCGCGGATTCTGTCGCTGGTAGCCCAGTCCTTGTTGGACTTTGCTATCTGACGCTGCATGAGCAACATATCCACAACCTTGCCGAATGCCTCCTCGCGGTTGCTGTTGGAGCCACTCTCCTCCTTGAGTCCAAGGATATCAAATGTAAAGAGCTTGAATGTTGCCTGGAGTTCCTCAAGGTCGGCAGCAGAGATTGTCGCCTTTTTGTCGGCAATCTGGTTGATTGCGCGCGAAGCGTCGAACAGGTGTGAGATTACCTGAGCGGTATTCATATCGTCGTTCATGGCGTCGTAGCACTTCTTGCTCAAGCCTGCGACATCGGCTGTTGTGGTTGACGACGGTGTGAGACCACAGAGTGTCCTGTAGGCGTCAAGCAGGCGCTGCATGCCTTTCTCGGCAGCCTGAAGCGCTTCGTTACTGAAGTCGACTGTGCTGCGGTAGTGGGCCTGAAGGATAAAGAAACGGATTGTCATGGGCGAGTAGGCCTGTGCAAGCAGCTTGTGGGTGCCGGTAAAGAACTCATCGAGAGTGATGAAGTTACCGAGCGACTTACCCATCTTTGTTCCGTTGATGGTTATCATGTTGTTGTGCATCCAGTATTTTACCACATGCTTGCCCATGGCTGCCATGCCTTGTGCAATCTCGCACTCGTGGTGAGGGAACACAAGGTCCATACCACCGCCATGGATATCGAACTGCTCGCCAAGGTACTTGCGGCCCATGGCTGTACACTCGCAGTGCCAGCCGGGGAAACCGTTGCTCCAGGGCGATGGCCAGCGCATGATATGTTCGGGCTGGGCGCATTTCCAAAGAGCGAAATCGGCAGGATTGCGCTTCTCGTGCTGTCCGTCGAGTTCACGTGTGGTGTTGAGAACATCGTCGAGGTTGCGGCCCGAAAGGATTCCGTAGTGATGGTCCTTGTCGTACTTTGCAACATCGAAGTAAACAGAGCCTTCGCTCTCGTAGGCATATCCGTTGTCAAGGATTTCCTTGACAAGTTGAATCTGCTCAATTATGTGACCCGACGCATGTGGTTCAATGCTTGGGGGAAGCACATTGAGTGCGTCCATAACCTTGTGATAGTGAAGTGTGTACTGCTGCACGACTTCCATTGGCTCAATCTGTTCAAGACGTGCCTTCTTTGCTATCTTGTCCTCGCCCTCGTCGGCGTCGTGTTCCAGATGGCCGACGTCGGTGATGTTGCGTACATAGCGTACCTTGTAGCCAAGGTTCTGCAGGTAACGGAAAAGGACATCGAATGTGATGGCCGGACGTGCATGACCAAGATGGGCCGGACCATAGACTGTGGGGCCGCATACATACATTCCCACGTTGGGGGCATGCAATGGCTCGAACAATTCCTTTTTACGCGACAGCGTATTGTATATCATGAATTTGTTTTCCATATATCGGTTTATTTTAAATTAGACATTATATATGTGACCGGTGCAACAGGTTACTTGAACTTGCGTGTTGCATTGCGGTTTAGTTTCTTTCGTTCTTTATCGGGTTTCTGCTTGGTTATTTCAAGCGGTTTCTGCTTGTCGAGCGGCATGGTTATATCCCAGTCGTCCTGAGTGTACTCGAACAGGGCACGCAACTCAAGCGAATGTGGATAATAGTATACACGCTCGGGCTGCAATGCTTTTTCGTAATTGCCTGTATCCCAGACTCCATTGCCGTTGTCGTCGACAAAAAGGCGCAGGTAGTATGTTCCGGGTTTTATGAAGTAGAATGCACAGCGTGAGTTTTTACATTTTGTCTGCTGTACCACCTTCTCGGCCTTGTCGAGCAACTGCACGACTGCGTTGTCGCCTGCACCGCGTATGTCAAGGTAAAGGACTGCATAGTCGTCGAGCGGACGGAAACGCATCTCCTGCTTGAATTCTTTTGAGGCTGCGCCATAGATTCCCTTGAATGCTGCAGAATCGGCCTGTACAAGGAATGTCTCACCGGGCAACCACTCGGCATAGAGATTGTACTGACGGATATTGGTACGGCTGTGTTCAAGTACAAAATCAACAGGAACCCAAAGGGTATCGGACTTTACCGACACGTGTATGGCAGCGGTATCGAGCGACAGCAACGGTTCGTCGAATGTGAGACGCACTGTGGCATTCACATCCATTGAGGATGAGCCGGAGAAACGCACCGGCAGCGGTGTTGCAAGAGGGGTGTAGACGGGTGGATTGTTCTCGTCATAATCCTCGCGCTTCTTTGCGAGCTTGAGGAAATTAGCCGCCTCTTTCTCATATTTTTCGCGCTCCTGCTGCCTTATCTTTTCCCACTTACGCTTGGTTGTGGAATAGAGTGTGTCAATGCGGTCGACAAAGACACCGGTTGAGTCGATGACCTTGTAGGTGAGCCTCATTGCCAGGGTGTCGGCACGATACAGGGTTGAATCTCTGAACCATAGTGTCAAGGAGTCGTTCTTTGCGGTTCTCTCAAGCACAAATGCACTGTCGGCATTGAAACCTATACCCTCGATTATTGGCAACTCCTTGTTGGGGGCTGCAAAATAGAGCATGAGTTTGTTGTGGGGCTCGCGCTGGCTCTTGACAAGGTATTGGTTATGGAACTCTTCCTTGAAAAGACGCAGTACAATATCATCGGGTTGGAAACGGGTGTATTTCACAAACTTGATGGTATCGATGGTAAGGCTGTCGCGCCATACGGTATCGGGGCGGATGGCCTCGCTTGCGAATGGGCGGACAGATGACCCCATGAAGGCTATGGCCTCGCTCTTCTGGTCGAAGAGATAGTTCTGGTTGGCGTCGGAGAGCGCATATACACGGTAGTCGCCGGGGGCAATGCCCTTGATGGTGAAACGGCCACGGGAATCGGTGCGGGAAACACGCTCGAAAGGCTTGCCGGTAAAGGCTGTATCGTCGAGACATGAGTGCAGACCTACAACCACACCCTTGACGGGTTCCAGATTTTCGGCAGCAAGGACTGTGCCCGATACTGCAAATGTATCGACAACTTCGCCTGTAGAGAAGTAGTAGACAAAGTTCTCGTAGGGGTTACCCTCGTTGTTGTCGACAATTGCGTCGGAAAAGTCTATTGAGTATGTTGTGGCAGGGATAAGGGAGTCCTGCAACTCCACAAAAACGCGCTTGCCGCTGTACTTGACCTCGGGCATTTGCATTTGTGGTGGAGAGACAACAACTTTATCAAAGGCTTTCTCCAGCCTTATGTTCTCGTTGAAAACAAGCTCGATTTTCTTTCCTGCAACATTGGTTGCACCTATGTGCGGAACGGCCTCAAGAAGAACCGGGGGCTCTTCGTCAAAGGGGCCGCCGTCGGGGCGTCCTATGCTGGCACATGCCGCTAAAAGCAACAGCACTGCTGCCGAAAAGAAATATTTAAATTGTTTCATTGCTATTGTTAAGTAACATTAGTTCTTCAATGTATTGACGGCTGTTGCTAAGGCGTGGAACCTTGTGCTGGCCGCCTAACTTGCCCTTACCCTTGAGCCAGTCGTTGAACAGATTCTTGCGTGCAACCATTATCTCGAGTTTCTGCATTGTCTTGTTCTTGTAACGCTTGGCCTCGTAGTCGGAGTTTATCTGCTGGAGGGCTGAATCGAGGATGTCGGTAAACTGCTCAATGGACTGGGGTTGCTTTGCAAACTCAATGAGCCACTGGTGACGGCACTGGGCATTGGCATCCATGAATACAGGGGCTGCGGTGTATTCAAGCACCTGGGCTCCGGTCTCGGCACATGCCTTCTGAAGTCCTTTCTCGGCATTGTCGACCATTAGTTCCTCTCCAAACGCATTTATAAAATGCTTTGTTCGGCCCGAGATTACAATCTTATATGGGTCCTTGCTTGTAAAGCGAACCGTATCGCCAATCATGTAACGCCACAGACCACATGAGGTTGATATGAGCATGGCATAGTTCTTGCCTACCTCCACTTCCCAAAGAGGAACTACTGTGGGGTTGGGCGAGTCGAACTCCTCGAATGGAATGAACTCGTAAAATATGTCGTAGTCTATCATAAGGAGCATAGCCGGGTCGGTGGGGTCGTTCTGTATACCAAAGAAACCCTCGCTGGCATTGTATGTCTCCATGTACTTCATGTCGCTCTTGCGTATGAGTTGAAGGTATTGTTCGCGATATGGAGTGAAGGCTACACCACCATGGAAGAATACCTCGAGGTTGGGCCATAGCTCCTCAACGCCTTGCTTGCCGGTAATGTTCAGCATGTGCTTGAGGACTGCCATCATCCAGGAGGGAACACCCGAAAGGTTGGTAACATTGAGATTGCAGGTTGCACGGGCAATCTTTTCCATCTTCTCCTCGAAATCGCTCAACAGGGCAATATCCTTGCCCGGAACACGCATGAAGTTAACAAATGGGCTGCAGTTCTCGATGAGAATGGCACTGAGGTCGCCAACAAGACTGCCGGGAAGGTTGTAGTTCACGGCATGACTGCCACCAAGAATGAGACCTTTACCCGAGAATATGCGGCTCTTGGGATTGTTGGCCACATACTGGGCAACCACATCAAAACCTCCTTTGTAGTGGGCGTTCTGCAAACCTGTTGGGGTTACAGGAATAAATTTGCTCTTGTCGTTGGTTGTTCCCGATGACTTGGCAAACCACTTGCAACGGCCTTTCCAAAGTACATCCTTTTCGCCATGACGCATGCGGTCGATATAGCCCTTGAGGCTTTCATAATCCTGCACACCGACTGCTTGGGCAAACTTTTCGTAACTTGATATTGAGGAATAGCCGTGCTTGATTCCCCACTCGGTACCTGACGCTGCTGCCAACAGGCGCTTGAGCACAGAGCGCTGTATGCTCTCGGTTTGGGTTGCATAACGTGCAATCTTCTTTACGCGGCTGTTGAATATGGGTTTTGCTAATGGCGTTAAGTTCATGACTCCTTAATTTTTGTTTTGGAATGCCGGATGGCATTCCAGGTTATTCGTTATACTTTTTCAGACCCTTCTCGAGGAACTTGATATATTCATCAACATCGAGGTTGAAAGAATATGAACCGCAAAGAGGATCGGCATTGTTGTCTACAGGAACATAGAATGGCTGGGCACTGCCACCGAACTTGTGGTTCTGCAGGTATGTCCATTTGTCACCTACGGTCTCAAGAATCATTTTCTTGCCGTTTACCTCTACCTCGAATGGCTCGGCAAGCGGTGTTCTGTCGTCGACATAGAGTGAAGCTACTATATACTCGTCGCGCATGATGTCGATTACGCGGTCGTCGCTCCAAACGGCAGCTTCCATGTTGCGGCAGTTTACGCAACCGTGGCCTGTAAAGTCGAGCAATACTGGCTTGCCTTCGCGACGAGCCATTTCAATGGCCTCTTCGAAATCATCGGTATGAGGTTTGAATGAGTTGTCGTAGAGAGTGAAATCCTGTGTGCTCATTGGTGGTGCAAAAGCACTTACTGCCTTACATGGAGCACCCCAGAGACCAGGTATCATGTATATGGCAAAAGCCAAGGCAAGTACGCCACCGAAGAAGCCTGTAACTGATGTTGTCTTGTCGCTTGCGTCATCATGTGGGAAACGGATAATCTTGAGCAGATAGAGACCAAGAAGGGCAAACAACACAATCCACAATGCAAGGAATGTCTCGCGGTCGAGCAATCCCCAGTGGTATGAGAGGTCGGCAACCGAAAGGAACTTCAAGGCAAAGGCAATCTCAACAAAGCCCAATACGACCTTGATGGTGTTCATCCAACCACCTGAACGGGGTGTCTGCTTGAGCAATGACGGGAACAGCGCAAACACTGTGAATGGCAATGCAAGTGCAAGTGCAAATGCGAACATTCCAACGGCTGGAGCAAGGATTTCGCCCGATGTAGATACCTCGACAAGCAGGAATCCGATGATGGGACCTGTACATGAGAATGATACAAGTACCAGGGTGAACGCCATGAGGAAGATACTCAACAGACCGGTTGTGTTGCCGGCTTTCTCATCGACCTTGTTTGTCCATGATGATGGCAATGTCAGTTCGAAACCTCCAAGGAATGAGGCACCGAAAACGAGCAGCATAAGGAAGAAGAATATGTTGAATATAGCATTTGTAGACAATGCGTTAAGCGCACCGGCACCAAAAATGAGTGTAACTGCGATACCCAACAACAGATAGATTACCACGATGGAAATACCGTAGATGATTGCCTCACGGATAGCCTGTGAGCGTTGCTTTGAACGCTTGAGGAAGAAACTTACTGTCATGGGGATGATTGGCCACACGCATGGGGTGAGAAGTGCAACAAGACCACCACCGAAACCAAGCACGAAGATGAGCCACAATGAGCCTTCCTCCTCGGTTTCTGTATTCATCTTGTCAACAGACGATGCCCAAAGGTCACCGCTTACCTGCTCATTAACAACAATTTCTGCAGGCTCGGCAACAGCAGGTTCTGCTACAACGGGCTCGGCCGGTTGCAACTCTACTGCAGGAATTACCTTTTTCTCGGCAGCTGGAGCCGGAGTTTTCTCAACAGGCTTGGCTGCAGGTGCTTCGGCAGCCTTGGTTGCAGGTTTTTCGCTCTTGAGAACAGGTGCTGATGGAACAGGCATATCCTCCTTCTTTACAGGAGTTGCTGTTACTGTAACTGCGGCAGGAGCCTCGGCTTCACCTGTGATTTCAAAATCGTAACGACCGGGAACGCAATCACCGCCATCCTCGCACGACTGGTAGCGCAATGTTCCCTGCAGACGGTACTTGCCACCCAGGAACTTTACCTTCTGGGCAAAAAGTGCTGTCTCCTCAAAATACTCGACATTCATGTTGAATGTGGTATCGAATTTCTTTATAGGCTGGTCAACAGGTGTCAACACACCAACAAGTTCAGCGCCTTCAACGACACGGAAACTTACAGTTGTGGGCATTGGACCACCCTTACCAATGTTAGTTGAATAGACATGGAATCCTTGTTCAATGTACATTTCAAACTCAATTGTACCCTCTTGGCCTTTTACAGTGACATTCTTCTCAACTGCTACAGGCTCAAAAGCTTGTGCGTTTGCCTGGAATGCAAGCAACAGACAGAGTAATGATAATAGAATCTTTTTCATATCGATATGTTTTTAATTTATAATTCCATTGGGTCTTTTCTTATTCTCCACTCGGCCGGATAAAGGTTATTGGCACGGTTGCCGATATTCTTTACAAAACCTAAAGGTGTTCCCTCGTACTGCAGAAGCAGGAACCCGACTGGTGCTGACGGCAGAGAGAGGGTCTCGCGGTGCAGATAGGAAAGCGCCTGCTCGCGTGTAACATCCACTGTAGGGAACGCTGTTCTATCAAGTTCCACACTCATCGACAATGAATGGTGAGGCAGTATCTTGTTGTTCTTTACCAGTGCGACAACTATTCCAAGGTGCAGCACACGCAGTTTCTGCTGCAAAGCCAACATTGCTGCTGAATGTTGCTTGGGTAGTGCCACAATCTGCTCGCCCTGCTGCACAAAATCGAAATCGGACGGATTCTGCAGCCAACCCTCGACCGAGGAGACTGTTTTTGCAGCAAGTTTCTGGACTCGGGGCACACGCGGCTGCATTACATCCGATTCACCATCCTTGCGCAACACGGCAAGAAAGAACCCCTCACCGGCTGTAAAGCCCGGAATGAAACGGTATACAGGCAATTCGGCATTGGTAAGCGAACCGGTAATACCCCATGCGGGGTCTATTTCCAACGGCAACGGTGTTGCACCAAGTTCATTGGCTACCCACTCCACACAATCTTCGTTCTCCTCGCGGTTGAAGGTACAGGTGCTGTACACAAGCAGACCACCGGGGCGCAATGAGGACCATATTTGGGAAAGTATATCGCGCTGGCGCTTTGCACACTGCATTACATTGGATACACTCCACTGCTCTACTGCAAAGCTGTCCTTGCGGAACATACCCTCACCCGAACAGGGGGCGTCGACAACAATTATATCGAAAAAGTTACGGAAAGAGGAGAAATCGGCCGGTTCGTTCCTTGTCACGACCGAAGTGGTTCTACCCCATTTCACAACATTCTCGGCAAGTATCTGCGCCCTCAATGGGACTGGTTCATTGGAAACAAGCATGCTTCCCTGGGGCAAAGCCGACAACAGATTGGTTGTCTTGCCACCGGGAGCTGCGCACAAATCGAGCGCGCGGACAGGTGATGTCACATATTGCCTTACGACCTGTTCCAGGAACATCGACGAAGCCTCCTGCACATAGTAGCAACCTGCATGAAAATGCGGATCGGCCGTAAAGACAGGACGGGTTGGCAAATAGCAGCCAAGCGAAGCCCATGGAACAGGGTTTTCGGCAGGGCGCATATCGGTCTTGGCCTCGTTGTAACGGATGCTGACCACAGGAGCCGATTCAAGCCCCTGCATAAAACCATCGAATCTCTCTTTGCCAAAAAGAGCCGTGGTTCTCTCTATAAAGTCGGCATTAATTTTCATAGTAAGACACATGCTTCACGTGCACACTCTCTTTAATTTACAAAGATAGTAACAAACGAGCAAAATAATATCAAGCTTGCTTGAATATTTTGCAGCGAGTGCAGTATATTTTAGAGGTTTAACTCAAAGATAGTAACAAACGAGCAAAATAATATCAAGCTTGCTTGAATATTTTACAGCGAGAGGGTGCATTTTTACAGTTTTAAAGATATCGGTTACAACAAAAGCTTACAAACAGTTAGGAACAAAGAGAGAAATATTGTACATTTGCGATAATTATGAATAAAAAGCACTGATAAAAATGAAACAATATCTAGACCTGCTCGACAGAATATTGACCGAAGGCGCAAAAAAGGAGGACCGCACAGGTACCGGAACACTCAGCGTATTCGGACATCAAATGCGTTTTGACCTGTCGAAAGGCTTCCCTTGCCTCACTACAAAAAAATTGCACCTAAAATCCATTATCCACGAACTGCTATGGTTCCTGAATGGCGACACCAATGTGAAATATCTGCAGGAAAACGGAGTGAGAATATGGAATGAATGGGCCGACGAGAATGGAGACCTGGGACATATCTACGGTTACCAATGGAGATCGTGGCCGGGATACAACGGCGAACATATTGACCAGATAAAGGAGGTTGTTGAGACAATAAAGAACAATCCCGACTCGCGCCGCATAATAGTGAATGCATGGAATGTTGCAGACATAAAAAACATGAATCTGCCACCTTGCCATGCCATGTTCCAATTCTATGTAGCAAACGGCAAATTGAGCCTGCAGCTATACCAGCGCAGCGCCGACTGCTTCCTTGGAGTACCGTTCAATATTGCATCCTATGCAT
This sequence comes from Bacteroidaceae bacterium, assembly GCA_017555865.1. Classification (GTDB taxonomy): domain Bacteria; phylum Bacteroidota; class Bacteroidia; order Bacteroidales; family Bacteroidaceae; genus HGM04593. The sequence goes on along the minus strand of JAFZFM010000176.1, from coordinate 21,769 downwards.
TGCTATTGCAGATGATGGCACAGGTAACAGGACTGGAGACCGGCGAGTTCATTCACACACTTGGCGACGCACACCTTTACCTGAACCATATTGAGCAGGCAAAGCTACAGCTGACACGCGAACCCAAGGCTCTGCCACAGATGAGAATAAACCCCGATGTAAAGGATATTTTCTCTTTCAAATTCGAAGATTTCACGCTTGAAAACTACGACGCACACCCACATATCAAAGGCGTTGTAGCAGTATAAAACTTTTATCGCCATGCCAAAGACAGCACTCATTGCAGCTATTGCCGAAAACAATGCCATAGGCTTTGAAAACAAGTTGATCTACTGGTTACCAAATGACCTGAAACGTTTCAAGGAACTTACAACAGGCCACTCTATAATAATGGGCAGCAACACTTTCCGTTCGCTACCCAAAGGAGCTTTGCCCAACCGCAGAAACATTGTATTGTCGCGCAAAGAGAGTTCTTTCCCTGGAGCCGAGACATTCAGCTCGTTGGAGGAGGCGCTTGCAAATTGCAGCAATGAGGAGATTGTCTACATCATTGGTGGCGAGCAGCTATACAGAACCGCCATTGAGAAAGCCGACATATTGTGCCTTACAGAAGTGAAGGACACACCGGCACAAGCCGACGCCTTTTTCCCGGAATTCAACAAAAGGGAGTGGGAGATCATTGAGCAAGACAGTTTTCCAAAGGACGAAAAACACACGCATGAATACTGTTTTGTAACATATATAAGAAGATAAGCAAAACAATAACAAAAAAATAGCGACCGCATGGTCGCTATTTTTTATCGTAGAAATTCATTTACTTGTTTCTTTCATCAGCCGAATACATCAAAGAGAGTGCACGTGCATGACGTAGCTCCATCTTCAAGTCGGTAAGAATACCCATCTGTACATTCTGGTCACTCTTAAGAGCAACCTTCATCACAGCCTGATCGGCCTGACGCATGCTGTTACGCTCATTTTCAACGAATGAACGAACCTCTTTTACCTCGGCAAAACGGTCGTTAAGCTGAATTCGTGAACCTGTACCGTACTGTGCATACTGCTTTGAGGGAGAACCTACATAAATGTTCACAACAGCTGTCTTACGCTCAATCTTCGACAAGTTTGTACCCTGTGGCAACTTGTATTCAATCTTAACCTCCTCTTCACGCATTGATGTTACAATCATAAAGAAGAACAGGATAGAGAATATCAAGTCAGGGAGTGACGAAGTATTCAATTCAGGCATTTCTGCCTTTCCTTTATTACTAAACTTACTCATAATGCGTCATCCTCCAATTTTATGAGGCTCTGCCTCTGAAATCATAGTCTTGTAATACAAGCGGCACAACATCTGCTGAGCCTCGCTCAAACTCTTGTATGGCTTGCCAAACTCCTTTTTTGCGAGTTCATCGCGAAGTTCGTCATAGGCACCGTACAATGCGCTTGAAACCTCAAAGTATGTGTTATAGTTTGTTGCGCGGTCTGTCTGCAAAGAGATTACGTGTTTGCTTGTAACCATCTGCTGACGACCACTGGGGAGTATATGCTCTACACCCTTCTCATTATATACAATATCTTCGGCATGCTTCTCGGGATAATCGGCACGGTTTTCGGCGTTCATAATAAACTCCTTAGCCAACTCGCGGAGTTCCGCAGGCTCAATCACGTAAGGAGTTTTCTCACCTTGGGTTACCAATATCTCATTCTCCATGTTAACAAGCACGATAAGACTGTTGCGCTTCTTGATTTTTGGAGGATCCTGAAGCTGTTCATCTTCGGGAGGCTCCGGCAAGCGGACATTCAAACCGGTTGAGGAGTTCATTGAAGTCACGACCAAGAAAAAGATGAGCAGGATGAACGAGATGTCGGCTGTTGAGCTGGCATTAATTCCCGGTACTTTTCTTTTTCCTTTTCCCATGTTTACTCAATATTAAAAGTTATTACTTTTTTACAGTTCTTGTAATGTTCAACAAACCGTATACAGTTGCCAAAGTACAAGCTGCAAACAGTACATATTGAGCATAAAGGATTACGTCTGTCAAAATATAGGCTGAGCCTGAAACGGGTGTTCCGTCATTTGAAACTGAAAGAGGCTTGCCATTGACCATGATAGGCTCGTCAGAAGCAAGTGCGTAAGCTACAACAAAGAGCAACACTACTGCCAAAATACCGACAAGGCTTTTCATTGCATCCTTAGGACTGTTCTTGAGATTCTTGAAGAATGATACAAGGCTGAACACAACAACAAGAACCACTGCAAGGATTGTCAATACATATATCAAGTACAACAACGCGTCTGTCATAAGAGGAGAACGCATGTCGCTTCCGTTGATATATTCTGTATTACCGAATCCTACAAAGAAGAACAGCGCGATGATCGCAAGCGACACGGCCATTGATATGTAGAAAACGATTTTTGAAGCTTTCATAATATAAATTGATTATCTGTTATTACTCTTGTTTAATTACTTCTTGAGGTTGAACTTTGCCAAAAGGTCGAGAAGTGTGATTGAAGAATCCTCCATATCAGCAACGATAGACTCGATCTTGGTAAGGATAAAGTTGTAGAACACCTGAAGAACAAGAGCAACGATAATACCGTAGATGGTTGTGATAAGAGCCACCTTCATACCACCGGCAACGATAGTTGGAGAAATATCACCCTTCTGCTGGATTTCGTCGAATGACATAACCATACCGATCACAGTACCCAAGAATCCGAGTGATGGAGCCATGGCGATGAAAAGTGTAATCCATGAACAGCCCTTCTCAAGGTTAGAAGCCTGGAGGCTACCGTAAGAAACAACTGAACGCTCTACTGTATCAATACCATCGTTGATACGGAGAAGACCCTGGTAGCAGATTGAAGCAACTGGACCTGCAGTGTTACGGCAGATAGATTTTGCAGCCTCAACATCACCCTTTGAAAGAGCCTCAGCGATAGCAGCCATAAACTTCTTTGTGTCTACTTTTGCCATGCTCAAATAGATGATACGCTCAACACAGAATGCAAGACCGATAACCATAGCTACGGCAACCAACGCCATGAACTCAGCACCACCCTCGATGAACTTTGTCTTGAGGATCTTGTGAACACCTTCTGTATCATCAGCCTTAACTACCTCAGCTGGTGCCTCAACAACCTCCTCTGTAGAAGTCTCTTCATTTGCACTTTCTGTATTCTCAACATTCTCCACAGGAGCAGACTCTACTGCATCCTGAGCATAAACTTGGGTTGCACCAAATGTAAACATACCCAACATTGCAACGATTGCAAAAAGCTTTTTCATTGTGTGTAATTTTTTAGATTAATATTTTAAGTTAATTTTATTCATCATCAAAAAAAATACTGCGGAAAGAGGGGGATTCGAACCCCCGATACGCTTTTGGCGTATACACGCTTTCCAGGCGTGCCTCTTCAACCACTCGAGCACCTTTCCAAAAACCGTAGTCGCAGTTTTTCGGGCTGCAAGTTACAACTTTTTTTGCAAACTGAACTCTATTTCATGGCAAAAGTAAGTTTTTTTTTCTAATTACTAAACTTTACAAAAAAAATGATTGGGCAAAAATGCAAAAATTAAATATTATAAGATTTTTTAACACTTTTTATCTAACAAAACTCGCTTAGCGAAAAAACACGCATGCACTTGAGATTCTTCGAAAATTTAAGTACTTCGAAATATTGAATTTTCCTCAAAATTATAAAGCCACTAATGAATAAATAATTATTTTTGCAGTTAAGAAGAGTTGACAGCATGATTATAGAGAAGAAAAGAGGCTTTCTTAAGGCCATGCTCGATATAGTAAACCCCTATGCATGGATTATTGCAGCAAGGAACAGGGCTTTTGACAAAGGAGTCCTGGAAAGCCGCATATACGATATACCCACAATTTGCATTGGCAACATTTCGGTTGGCGGTACAGGCAAGACACCGCATACCGAATATCTTGTAAAATTACTAAAGGACAAATATCGTACAGCTATCCTGAGCCGCGGATATGGACGCAAGAGCAAAGGATATGTCAAGGCTCATGAAGGAACAGAGATGCAGTCGATTGGAGATGAACCGTTCCAGATCAAGAACAAATTCGACAACATAAGCGTTGCTGTCTGTGAAAAGCGCGTCACAGGAATGGAAAACCTGCTGCATGAAGAGCCGGAGTTGCAGGTAATTCTGCTTGATGACGCATATCAGCACCGATATGTAAAGGCCGGGATGAACATTCTGCTTATCGACAGCAACCGTCCGATATGGCAGGACTGCATTTTACCGTTCGGACGCCTGCGCGAAAGCATTTCGGGTATACGACGAGCAGACATTGTCATAATTACCAAATGCAATAGCATAAGCGACAAGCAGCAGGCTTGGTGCGAGAAGTACATAAAAGGAATAAAGGAGGTACCCGTATTCTATTCAACCATGAAGTATGGTGAAACATACCCCATATTCCCAAAGATTGCTAAAAAGAAGAGAGATGGTATTGCCGAAGGCATGCATGTCCTGCTTGTTACCGGAATTGCAAAACCCGAGCCGCTTAGAAAAGAGATTGAACGTCAAGGAGCAAGAGTCACACTAATGCAATATGGTGACCACCATAACTTTACATCGCAAGAGTTTATGGACATTGCCGAAAAGTTCAGACAGATAAAAGACGACAACAAAACCATTATCACCACAGAAAAGGATGCCACAAGGCTTGTAAAGGACCCTTCTGTACCACAAGTGATAAAAGAGAACATATATGCTCTGCCAATAGAGGTAGAAATTTTAAATGACAGCAAAGAAATGTTTAACCAAAAAATAGAAGACTATGTTGCAGAAAATTCAAGAAACAGCAGAATTCCTTAAAGGAAAGATGGCAACAGCCCCTGAAACAGCAATTATTCTTGGTACAGGATTGGGAAGTCTTGTAAACGAAATTACCGACAAATACGAGATAGCATATAAGGATATACCCAACTTTCCACTTTCAACAGTAGAGGGTCACTCGGGAAAGCTCATATTCGGTAAGCTCGGCAACAAGGAGATCATGGCAATGCAGGGACGTTTCCATTTCTACGAGGGCTACTCAATGAAGGAGGTAACTTTCCCTGTCAGAGTAATGCGTGAGCTCGGTATCAAGACCTTGTTCGTTTCAAATGCCGCCGGTGGCATGAACCCCGATTTCATTATCGGCGACCTCATGATCATCAATGACCATATAAACTTTTTCCCCGAACATCCGTTGCGTGGCAAAAACATCCCTTATGGCGACCGTTTCCCCGACATGAGCGCGGCATATGACAAAGCACTCATAGCCAAGGCAAAGGAGATTGCAGCTGAGAAGGGTATCCGTGTTGTAGAGGGTGTATATCTTGGTACACAAGGCCCCACTTTCGAGACACCTGCCGAGTACCGTATGTTCCACCGTATGGGTGGCGATGCAGTAGGTATGTCTACTGTTCCCGAGGTAATAGTTGCACGCCACTGCGGAATACGCGTATTCGGAATCTCGGTAATCACCGACCTTGGCGTCGAAGGAATTGTTGTAGAGTGCAGCCACGAGGAGGTTCAGAAGGCCGCCGACGAGGCACAGCCAAAGATGACAACCATTTTCCGCGAAATAATAAACAGAGCATAAGCAACTACAATGAACACGACAAAACGTACAGAAATATCATCTCTTGGGGAATTCGGTCTGATAGACCATATTACCCAAGGGATTACTCCAACAAACAAGGAGACAGTAAAAGGTATTGGCGACGACGCTGCAATACTTAGTTTTGAAGGTGATGTAGAAACACTTGTAAGCACAGACCTTCTTATGGAAGGTGTACATTTCGACCTTACATATTTCCCTTTGAGACACTTGGGTTACAAGGCTGTTGTGGCCAACATATCGGACATTTATGCAATGAATGGCACCCCAAAGCAAATTACTGTATCACTTGCACTTAGCCGCAAATTCTGCATTGAGGATGTTGAAGAATTATATTCAGGCATAAAACTTGCCTGCAACCGCTATGGTGTAGATTTGATTGGTGGCGACACTACATCGTCACTCACCGGACTTGCCATAAGCATTACAGCCATTGGTACAGCGCCAAAAGGTACTGCCGTAAAGCGTGATGGAGCAAAAGAGACCGACCTCATATGTGTGACCGGCAACCTTGGCGCAGCATACATGGGCCTGCAGTTGCTTGAGCGCGAAAAGATTGTTGCAGACGGCAAGGACGTGCAACCCGACTTTCAGGGAAAGGAGTATATTCTTGAACGCCAGCTGAAACCCGAGGCACGCAACGAAATTATTGAGAAATTGCGCGAGGAGAATATACGACCTACATCAATGATAGACGTTAGCGACGGTCTGTCATCGGAACTCATGCACATATGCAAGCAGAGCGGAGTCGGATGCCGTATATACGAGGAGCGTATTCCCATTGACTACCAGACAGCCATTATGGCCGAAGAACTGAACATGAATGTCATCACATGTGCACTCAACGGAGGAGAGGACTTCGAGTTGCTGTTCACAGTGCCTATTGCCGACCACGAGAAGGTTGCTGCAATGAAAGACGTACGTGTAATAGGACATATCGTAAGCGACAGCATGGGGCTTGCACTCATCACACGTGATGGCGTTGAGATGGAACTCAAGGCACAGGGTTGGACACCAAATAAGGATTAAGTCTACAATGCCATGATATTTCACAACGTAGTACAGTTGATATTCCTTGTTGTAGGAATAACGGCACTGTCAGCCTCCCTCTTCAATTGGGAATGGTTCTTTACCGCAGACAACGCAAGATTTGTTGTAAAGAAAGCCGGAAGGCGAAACGCACGGTGGATATATGGAACAATAGGAACGGCTTTCATTGCCGCTGCTATTTTCTTCTACTGCAAGATTGAAGCAATTCAATAGTAAAGGAGGCTCAAATTTGAGCCTCCTTTACTATTGGATTCATCTTTTTGTTCCTACTATCTTGGTTTCGGGCAGTTCGGCGTTTCTTTTTTCAACCTTTTCTACCATAGCACCTGCAAGCTGTATGAATGCCTGTCCGTCGGGACTGTCGGCCTTCATGGCAATGGGAATACCCTCATCACCACTCTCACAAATACTCTGCACAAGCGGTATCTGACCTATAAGAGGAATACCGTACGCCTCAGCCATGCGCTTGCCGCCATCCTTTCCAAAGATATAATATCTGTTGCCGGGGAGTTCTGCCGGAGTAAACCAAGCCATGTTCTCCACCACACCCAGGATAGGTACTGCAACCTTTTCATTCACAAACATATTCACGCCCTTGATTGCCGCAGCCAATGACACCTCTTGAGGAGTGGTAACCACTACTGCACCGGTCAATGCCAGACACTGGACAATGGTCAGGTGGATATCACTTGTTCCGGGAGGCAAATCAATGAGGAAGTAGTCAAGTTCACCCCAATTGGCATCAGCAATAAGCTGTTTGAGTGCATTGCTTGCCATACTTCCGCGCCACAATATGGCCTGTTCGGGATCCACGAAGAAACCAATGGAAAGGATTTTCACTCCAAACTTTTCTATTGGTTGTATAAGGTCACGGCCATCGATATTCTCACTGCAAGGACGCTCGTCCTCAACACTGAACATCTTTGGTATCGAGGGGCCGAAGATGTCGGCGTCCAACAGACCAACCTTATAACCCAAACGCGCAAGAGCTATTGCAAGATTTGCCGACACTGTGGATTTTCCTACACCACCCTTACCAGAAGATATGGCAATGACATTCTTCACCTGTGGCAGAAACTTACCGACCTCGGGGCGTGTTGCCTGACGGCTGACAACAGATATATTACCTTCTATTTCAACCTCTTTGCCAACATACATATGTATTGCAGCCTCGGCCGATTTCACAACAGAGCGGATAAAAGGATCTGTTGGTTTGTCAAATATAAGCGAAAAACTCACCTTGTTTCCTTCGATACGGATATTGTCATCTACCATCTCGGCCTCAACAAGATTCTTGCCGTTTCCCGGATAACGCACCTTTTCAAGTGCTTCGAGTATCAATTTTGGATATAATGCCATATGTGAGTAATCTATCAGATGAAGTAATCGGCCTCGGCGCGTCCTTCGGTAATACCTTTAAAGTAGCCTGCAACCTCTACATGTGCAGGGTGTACCTTATAGGCTTCCATAGCCTCGGGAGTTTCAAATGTTGATACAAGGACTGCATCGTATGCTGTACCGGCAGAACAGACATTGATACCGACCTCAAGAGACATTATTTCGGGTATAACGCCAACAAGTGCCTCAAGATGTTCCTTAACCCACTGGGCATGTTCGCCTTTACTCTTTCCACCAGCGCCGTCAATAAAGCGCCACATTACAATATGTTTGAACATAGTTTACTTGTTTACAATTATTTACTTGTTTCAAGACTACTGCGCTTGCTACGGTTGTAGCTGCGGTATTCGTCAAGTTCAATCTCAATATCAGGCTCCTCGTACTGCTCCTTTGCAGGAAGATTGAAGGCTATATACTTGATTGTTATTCCTCGCGACAGCCACTGCGATTCGTAGTAAGTACGTATCTGCATAACATCGCTTACCTCGTCCTGCCCATGGACATCATCAATACACTCCACAACAGGCAATGCATTCACCTCTGTTATATATTTTGTATAGGTAAACATGAAATTACTGTCGGTCTTCAAGTGTATCACAGCGTCGGGAGCAAGGATATTCCTGTATCTTGCCAGAAAGAGAGATGATGTAAGACGCTTGGTATATTTCTTCATCTGCGGATCGGGGAATGTAAGCCATATCTCATTTACCTCACCGGTTGCAAACAGACGGTCGATGATTTCAATATTTGTGCGCAGGAAAGCGACATTGTCCAAACCGCACTCGATAGCCTCGGTTGCACCGGTCCACATTCGCGCTCCCTTGATATCGACACCTATAAAATTCTTGTCGGGGAAACGCTTGGCAAGAGCCACTGTATACTCACCACGTCCACAACCAAGTTCAAGTACAATAGGATTGTCGTTCTTGAAAAAATTGCTTCTCCACTTCCCCTGCAAAGGGAATTCAACATTGTCAACAACCGAATATGGGTGCTCTACAACATTGGCATATGATGCCATATCGGCAAATTTCTTTAGTTTTCCTTTTCCCATAACTTTTGATTTACAGTATTGTCACCCAGCCATATTTATCCTCTACATCGCCGTATTGTATTGCACGTAACCCATGATAGAGCGAGGTCAACACCGGCCCCGGAGTTCCATCCTTTGATATTACAAATGTCTCGCCTGTTTCGGCATCGTCTATGCGTCCGATAGGAGATATTACCGCTGCTGTTCCGCATGCTCCGGCCTCATCAAAACCGGAAACCTCCTCGAGCAACACGGGACGTTGCTCCACAACCAGCCCCATATCGCGAGCGATCTGCATTAGGCTGTTGTTTGTTATAGAGGGAAGTATTGATGTTGAAAGAGGTGTTATATACCTGTTATCCTTGATACCTATAAAATTGGCTGCGCCGCACTCGTCTATATATTTTTTCTCTTTAGCGTCGAGGTATATTTCGCAGGCATATCCCTGTACATGAGCTGCATGGCTTGCTTTCATTCCGGACGCATAGTTTCCGCCAACCTTATAACGTCCTGTTCCAAGAGGTGCAGCACGGTCTATATTGCGGAAAATCACACAGTTATTCGTTGCAAAGCCGGCTTTGTAATATGGACCGACCGGTGTAACGAATATTACAAACAAGTACTCGGTTGAAGGGCTGACTCCCACCTGAGGGCTTATACCAATGAGCAAAGGACGGATGTAAAGCGATGCACCACTCTCGTACGGCGGAACAAAACGCTCGTTCAAGCCCACCACCTTCTTTACCATCTCACGGAACAATTCTGTACTCACACGTGGCATCATTATACCGTCGCAGCTGCTCTGCAGACGCTCTGCATTGGCTTCGAGACGAAAAATACGTATTTTACCATCCTTGCCACGGAAAGCCTTGAGCCCTTCAAAAGCATCCTGTCCGTAATGGAGACAGGTTGCAGCCATGTGTATATTTATATTTTCATCGGTACACTCCTCAATATCACCCCATGCACCGTTACTATAACGACAGCGCACATTGTAATCGGTTCTGATGTACCCGAATCCTAAATTTGACCAATCCATAGTACTCATATAAGTTTATTTCCGGCCGCGAAGATACATATTTTAATGGAGAAGAAAAAACATTTTCATCATTCCAGATCATTTGCCGCAACATCTTCGAGCAATTGTTTGACCTCCTCATCAACCTTGAACAGTTTTGCACGGCAGAAGCGGACAAGAGCTGCGGCCTCCTCAAGGGCAACAGCCAACCTGTCGACATCCATCCCGCCATTCTGTATTGAGGACATAATCACCTCCAGACGTTCCACAGCCTGGGTATAGGTCATATTTTCCATTTATATATCGTTTTTTTCGGTTATTATACTTGTAAAATCACCTCCATAAACTGTTGTCGTTACCTTATCACCTGCCTTCACATCGGCTGTTGAGCGCACAGCCTTTCCGTTTACCCTTGTGATACTGTAGCCAAGAGCCAATATCCGCTCAGGCGATGAGGCCTCCATATATTTTTGCCACAGGTCGAGTCTATGGTGGTGCGACTGCATGAAAAGAGCCGTTGCCACCGGCATACGTTGGACAATAGAGAGCAGACGATGTTTTTCGCCATCGATTCTGTTACGCACCGCCGATACTATACCCTGCTGTACTCCCCAAAGCCTCTGTGCCTGCTCAAGCATGGAATGTATGAGAAATTCCGCAGCAGCTGTAGGGGTCTTTGCTCTTGTATGTGCCACCATATCGAGTACACTTTCATCGCGTTGGTGTCCTATACCTGTTATTATTGGCAAAGGGAACTGCGCACAGTTGTTTGCAAGATCGTATGTATCGAAGCACGAAAGTTCACTTGTTGCACCGCCACCACGTATAATCACAACAACATCCCACATGTCGATATCTGCAGCAATGCGGTCGAGCGCCGCAATTATCCCTAGCTCTACTTTGCTGCCCTGCATTGGAGCCGGGAACAGATGAGGATAAAAGACAAAGCCATATTCATTGCCAAGCAACTGGTCGCAAAAATCGCCATAACCGGCAGCGTGTGATGAGGATATTACAGCTACACGTTGGGGCAAGGCAGGAAAATCAATCTCCTTATTGAGGTTTATCACGCCTTCTTTCTCAAGGCGGTTTATCACCAGTCTGCGTCTGCGGGCTGTCTCACCTACGGTATACGAAGGTTCTATGTCACACACCTCAAGCGTATACCCATATAGTTCATGGAAGGTAACCTTTACCTGCAACAACACATTGACACCAGAAGAAAAAGCACGCCCGGTCTCCTGGTAAAAATATGGAGACAGCAATGAGTATACTCTTTGCCATATTGTTCCACGTGCTTTTGCAACAAGTTCACCGGTAACCTCATCGCGCTGCACAAGTTCAATATAGCAATGGCCGGCGGCAGTCTCGCGCACCTCGCTCAACTCACCTGTCACCCAATAGCGCATAGGCAACTCCTGTGCAATTACATTGCGCACAAGATTGTTGAGAGAATACAAGGTCAATGGCTCACTGTTGTTCATCGTTTACAATCCATTGGTTAATACCTCGCTGGTCGGCAATGAATGCACCGCCAACCACTCTGTTTCCATCATAGAACACTGCAGACTGCCCGGGTGTTATAGCCGACACATCGCTGCCGAGTTTCACAAGCCAACGACCGTCACCAACGGCCACGGGTGCGCTGCAAGAGACAGGACGGCTACGGTAGCGTACACGTACCGTAAGATTACCCGGCACTTTGCCCACCCACAGTGGTTCTTCCACAAGCATATATCGCGCGAGCAATTGTTCCTCACGCCCAATCATTACAGTATTCTTTGTTGGATTTATCTTAAGTACATAAGCCGGATAGCCAAGAGCTAAGCCAAGTCCCTTACGCTGGCCTACGGTGTAAAAAGGATAGCCTTTATGTGTTCCCAAGGCGCGACCGTTACTGTCTACAAACATACCACCCGAAAAACGTTTTTCCACATCCGGTACATTCTCTATAAGGAAATCGCGATAGTCACCGGGAATAAAACATACCTCCATGCTCTCACCTCCACCGGCAAGAGCATCAAACCCATTTTCTTTAAGGTACTCAATGACAGAACCCTTATCCATTCCGCCAAGAGGCAGAAGAAGCCTCGAAAGCTGTGTCTGTGTAAGCCTCCACAAGAAATAGCTCTGGTCCTTACGGTCGTCATCTCCGGTAACAATGTAATCTCTGTATCCTTCACTCTCAGTGCCTTGTCTTTCAACTTTTACATAATGTCCTGTTGCAATATATTTACAACCGAGTTTGTCGGCCCACTCCTCGAGCAGACGGAACTTCACTGCAGGGTTGCAATTGACACAGGGATTGGGAGTAACACCCGCAAGATAACTCTCCAGGAATGGTTCGATTACCAGTTCACGGAACTTCTCACGCACATCGGCAACATAATGTTCTATTCCAAGCCGGCCGGCAAGTTCCTTGGCCGACTGCGCAGCGCCCACGCCCGAATCACATGTAATGAAGGTAAGTCCCTTCACATTATATCCTTGCGAGAGCAATATATGGCATACAGCAGTGCTGTCTATACCGCCACTCATTCCCACCAACACACTCTTTTCTGCCAACATAATTATTATATCCGGATTATTGCAGTTGCATTTTTTTGTTTATTTTTGCAGTCTGGGACTGCATAGTCACAAAGATATATTTTTTTTGCCACATCGAACAGGCTTTACGTTTTTTTATGAGCAATACAAAGAACAAAAAAGTACCATCGGAACTTGGTACAGAAAGAATCAGCAAACTTTTGAGGCAATATGCCATTCCGGCAATCATTGCACAGATTGCAGCTTCGCTTTACAACTTGATTGACCGTGCCTTCATAGGACATATTCCAAATGTGGGAACGGACGCCATTTCGGGACTTACAAACACATTCCCGTTCATGAACCTTTCGGTTGCCTTTGGCGCTATGGTAGGCGTAGGTGGAGCAACACTGCTGTCGGTACGTCTGGGACAGCGCGATTATGATTCCGCAAAGAACATTCTGGGTAATCTGGTGACACTAAATGTTATTGTCGGCACCATATTTGCCATGGCCTCATTTCTCTTCATTGACGAGATTCTGCTCTTCTTTGGTGCAAGTGAGAACACATTGCCCTATGCCCGTGACTATATGGAAGTAATTCTGCTTGGAAACATAATTACCCATCTATATTTTGGCATAAACGCAGCACTGCGTTCATCGGGACACCCGCAACAGGCTATGACTGCAACCATCATCACTGTGATAATGAATGCAATTCTAACTCCTATATTCATATTCTGGTTTGGTATGGGAATACGTGGAGCCGCGCTTGCAACAATTATGGCACAGGCTATAACACTGGTATGGCAGACGAAACTGTTGAGCAATCCCAACGAGTTGCTGCACCTGCAACGTGGAATATACAAGCTCAGAAACGAAATAGTTAAGAAGATCCTGCGCATAGGTTTGTCACCATTCCTCATAAACACAGCAGCCTGCATGGTCGTAATCATAATAAACAAAGGATTGCGAGAAAACAGTATCTCTATTGACGATGGAGATATTTCAACAGCTGCATATGGAATTTCAAACAGCATGCAGTTCATATTTGTGATGATTGTACTTGGACTCACACAAGGAATGCAGCCAATTGTAAGCTACAACTATGGTGCAAAGCGCCCCGACAGAGTGCGCAAAGCGCTTATGCAGACAATGATGTGGGCTACGCTTGTAACCACATTGGGTTTTGTGGTATGCGTAGGTTGCCCCGGACTTGTGGCACAGATATTCACATCGGAGCCTCTACTCATAGAGCGTACTTCGTGGGCTATGAGAGTAATGTGCATGTTCATGCCTGTCATTGGTTTCCAGCTTGTGACAACCAATTTCTTCCAAAGCATTGGTAAGGTCAACAGGTCAATATTCCTTTCACTTACACGGCAGGTACTCATGCTTATACCACTGCTTATAATCCTTCCACAGTTCTTTGGCATTGAGGGAGTATGGTACAGCATGCCTATCTCGGACATTGTAGCGGCAATGCTCACTGTCGTAACACTTGTATTGCAGTTCAAGGAGTGGAAAAATGAAAAAGCAAACGTAAACCTCTAAAAATACACACCATGAATAATTTTATAATTTCCATAGGACGTCAACTTGGCAGCGGTGGCAAAGAGATTGCCGAAAAGTTGGGAGAACGATTGAACATAAAGGTTTACGACAAGACCCTTCTCGAGGTGGCTGCAAGAGAGAGCGGACTTGACACCACTGTTTTTGAAACTGCCGACGAGCAGGAGCATACAAGTTTCTTCAGTGGTCTGTTCAGCATACACGGCTCCATGAGCGATTATATGCCCACAGGCAGTTGTATTGAGAATGACAAACTCTTTGAGATACAAAGTGAAACCATAAGAGGTATCGCCGAGAGAGAGAGCTGCATAATTGTAGGACGCTGTGCCGAATATGTACTGCGCGACAACCCATGCATGACAAGCATTTTCATAACAGCCGATAAAGAGGAGCGTATCAGACGCATTATGGACTCCAAAGGCATGGAACACGACAAGGCCGCCGAATACATTGAAAAAGAGGAGAAGAAACGCCGCAATTATCACGACTACTATGCAAGTACACGATGGGGCGAGGCACGCACATACGACCTGTGTGTAAATGCAACAAAATTGGGGATTGAAGGAACTGTAGAGTTACTATACTCCTTTATAAAAGCACGTACTGCAAAATGAAACGCATTGGTATAATCTCGGACACCCACAGCTGGTGGGACGAGAAATATGCCCATCACTTTGCCGGTTGCGACGAGATATGGCATGCCGGCGACATTGGCAGTCCGCTTATTATAAAACATCTTGAAAATATATGCCCGGTGCGTGCCGTATGCGGAAACATTGACGGCAATGACCTGAAACTGCGGTTCAACAGAATTCTGCGGTTCAAAATTGAGGAGTGCAATGTAATGATAACACACATTGGCGGCTATCCGGGCAAATATGCACCCGAGATTCGCGCATATATATACAACGAAAAGCCCGACCTTTTTGTGGCCGGACATTCCCATATTCTTAAAGTAATGTATGACAAGAGCATTGATTGTCTGCATGTAAACCCCGGAGCAGCTGGTAAACAGGGTTGGCAACATGTGCGCACACTCATTAAGTTGTCAATCGACGGCAAACAGATCAAGGACCTTGAGATTATAGAATTGCACGACTGACACAGCCCCGTCAACAGCCCAAGTATTCTTTGGCAGAAAGCGCACAACGCTCACCGTCTACAGCTGCCGAGACTATTCCACCTGCATATCCCGCACCCTCGCCACAAGGGAACAAACCCTGAACCGTAACATGCTGCAGCGTATCGTTATCGCGAATAATGCGCACCGGTGACGACGTTCTGGTTTCAACGCCAATCATTACAGCCTCGGATGTAAGAAAACCGCGTGAAGAACGCCCAAACTGTTCAAAGCCGCGTTGCAGACGTGTAGATATAAATTTCGGTAGCCAGAAATGCATTGGGGAGGACAAGAGCCCCGGAGCATAGGAACTGCGTGGAAGGTCATAGCTCAATTTACCGCGTACAAAATCGGTCATACGCTGGGCCGGAGCAGTCTGTTTGCGGTTACCCATAACCCAGCACAGCCTTTCGAGACGCTGTTGAAAGTTCATGACACGAAGTGGAGAATCGTCCGAAACACCTTCTATTCCCTCACAATCAATCTGCATTTCGGGCAAAAGGACATCCTCGGGATTTATCTGTACAACCATACCGGAGTTGCTCCATGCTCCGCCACGGTGCGATGGAGACATACCATTCACAAGCAGTTCCTGCGAAGCAGAAGCAGAAGGTATAACCACACCACCCGGGCACATACAGAAACTGTACACACCACGTCCATCCACCTGCGTAGTAAAGCTGTATTCGGCAGCAGGCAGATACTTTCCACGACCATCGGGAGAGTGATACTGTATCTGATCTATAAGTTTTGAAGGATGTTCAAGACGCACGCCTACGGCAAATCCCTTTGCCTCAAGTGCAATCTTGTTTTTATCAAGCATACGGTATACATCCTTTGCCGAGTGTCCTGTTGCAAGAATGACAGCATCGGCAAGAATCTCACCGTCTGTTGTAACAATTCCACATACACGACCATCTTTTATAAGGATTTCTTCCATACGTGTACCAAAGCGTACCTCACCACCACAACTATTTATTGTACCTCTTATATTCTCTATCACACGCGGTAACTTGTCTGTTCCTATATGCGGATGTGCGTCGACAAGAATTGAGGAACTGGCACCATGCTGACAGAAGATATTCAACACCCCCTCAATGCTGCCACGCTTCTTGCTTCGGGTGTATAGTTTTCCGTCGGAATAAGCACCTGCACCACCCTCTCCAAAACAATAGTTAGACTCGGGATCTACCGAGTGGGTACGGGAAATGTTTGCAAGATCTACCTTGCGTGTACGGACATCCTTTCCACGCTCCACCACAATGGGACGCAGTCCATACTCAATTAGTTTAAGTGCCGCAAAAAGACCGGCAGGACCGGCACCTACAACAATGACAGGACATTTTCCTTCGACATTTCCATACTCGCGGTGCTGATACTCGCAAGCCGGTGGCATCTCATTCACAAACACACGTACCATAAGATTGACGAATATGGTTCGTTGGCGTGCGTCAATACTGCGACGCAACACGCGCACAGCCTTTATTGTGCGCACATCAAGTCCCTTTTCACGTGCAACATACTGCGTTATGGACTGTTCATTGGCTGCTTGGTGCGGCAGTACTCTTATCTGAAATTCGTGTATCATATTAAAGGGGAAACGGAGAACTTTTTTTCAGTTCATATAAGTTTATCCAAAAACAAGGCGGAAGGCCTCCTCTACCTTATTGACGGGCAACACTTCAATGCCAAAGCGCGAAATGTCGAGCCCTTTCATGTTACTGCGTGGCACTATAATCTGCTTGAAGCCAAGCTTGGCAGCCTCGGCAATGCGTTGTTCAATGCGGTTTACCGGACGTATCTCCCCCGACAATCCCACCTCACCTGCCATACATATTGTAGGTTCAATCTCTACATCCATGTTGCTCGACAGAATAGCACTTATCACCGACAAATCTATTGCGGGGTCGTTCACACGCAGACCACCGGCTATATTCAAATACACATCTTTCTGCGCAAGCTTAAAGCCTACACGCTTTTCAAGCACAGCAAGCAGCATGTTCATGCGTTTGCCGTCAAAGCCGGTTGCCGAACGCTGCGGAGTACCATAGGCTGCAGTACTCACAAGCGCCTGTGCCTCGATGAGGAAAGGACTTACCCCCTCTATGGCCGATGCTATGGCTATACCACTCATGCCGCTATGACGGTCACTCAACAGCAATTCCGACGGATTGCTTACCTGACGCAGGCCCTCACGGCGCATTTCATATATTCCAAGTTCGGCTGTGCTGCCGAAACGGTTCTTTATTGAACGCAGCACTCTATAAAGGTAGTGCTGGTCACCCTCGAACTGGATTACAACATCCACTATATGTTCAAGGATTTTAGGACCGGCAATTGCGCCGTCCTTTGTAATATGGCCTATAAGTATTACCGGAACATTGTTCTCCTTGGCAAACTTGAGTAACATTGCTGTACACTCGCGTACCTGTGACATGCTGCCGGGAGACGACTCCACAGCCTCGCTGCACATTGTCTGGATGGAATCCACCACCAATAGTTCCGGGTTCACATTCTTAATGTGGGTAAACACTGTTTCGAGTGACGTCTCACATACAATATGGCAGTTTCCACGTTCGTGCGTTATGCGGTCGGCGCGCAACTTTATCTGCTGAACGCTCTCCTCGCCCGATACATAAAGGACCTTACGGTCGGGAATGCCAAGTATTGTCTGTAGAACAAGAGTGGATTTTCCTATTCCCGGCTCACCGCCAAGCAACACAAGAGAGCCCGGTACAAGACCACCACCAAGAACACGGTTCAGTTCGGCATCGCGCATATCAATTCGCGGAAGCGAATCGGTACGGACATCATCAATGAGCATTGGCTGCGACAACATTCGCTCACTTTGCACAACAGGACGGGCCGATGGAGTGTTTCTCACAACCCTCTCCACAAAACTGTTCCACGCTCCACACGAAGGGCATTTGCCCGACCATTTGGGCGATTCATAGCCACATTCATTACACAAGAAGACACTCTTTTCCTTTGCCATATAATCAATATATGATAAACACATGGATTTTATGAGCAAGGCAACATAAAATCACACATTCTTGAACATTCCGTTACATTATAGGAAACCAAATAAACACTGCCACATCCCACAAGGCATGAGATATGATTATTGCCGTAAAACGTTCCGGAAACATACGATAGAGCCAACCCCATGCCGCACCTGCCACAAGGGCTGCCATTATGAGCATGAAGTTGAACGAGCCTGCATGCACAAGGGCATAGATGAGTGTAGTCACAACAAAACCAATGTTTGCACTCCAACGCGCCGACAGATTCTTCTGCACATACCCACGCCAGAAAATCTCCTCGGCCGGGCCGATGAGAAACAGCATTAGCGCAGTAAGCAACCACGGCGAGAAGCCATCTTTCATATCGTAGATGGTATCAACTTGAGGACGTGCAAAGTCAAACATGAGCTGTGACAGTTTGTCACCAATCCAGAAAACACCCCACAATGCAACAGCAATGAGCACTCCCAATATTATATTTGAGGATGAGAAACGCAGTGTGCGCCACCATCCCGGATTGAATATGCTTGACAGAATTGACAATGTACACGCCGAAGCTGTCATCATTAACCAGAAGTTCACATGGGGTGCTGTCCATGGACTAAACATCACACTCCACAGAACTGCAGCAAAAACTATTGTCAACAACAGACGTTTCATCCCACAAATTTAGATACGAAGAACGAAATTGTCAACAGCAGACTGAACATGAGCTGCAACTGTGCAGTACCCTCGTCCACTCCATAGAGGGCCTTGGCGCCCACCTTTGGGAAGCTCATGGCTTTGGCTGAATTCTTCAACGCAGGAACAAGCGCAACAAGCACCAGTAGCGACCACATAGGAAACTTGCCAAAGATTGCTGCCGCAATAACCCACACAAACGGGAATATTACCTCAAGACAATATATATAGGCCGAAAGGCGTTTGCCCATAAGCATTGCGAAGGTATAGATACCGGCACGACGGTCGTGATCAATGTCACGCGCATTGTTAGAGTGCAGAATACCCACTGTTATGAGACCTACAGGAACCGAGAGCCACAAGGCAGGATTGTACAACTGCAAATAACCTGTTGCAACAAATGATGTACCTAGAATAGGCAGAACTGAATATGTAAGGAAGATATCCACATCGCCCAATGCATGGAATTTCAACCAGGGATAACCAAGTGTGAGAATACAGCCGGCCAATCCAAAATACAGAGTTGGCAAACCGGCATAGAACGTTAGACCTACACCCATTGCAACTGCAACAACAAGGAGTCCCCATGCAAGTCTCTTTATTTCGCAAGCCTTGAACTGTCCACTAACTATAGACATTCCACCAATGGTATCCTCGCGGTCAACACCCTTCTTGTAATCGAAATAATCGCTCCAAGTATTACCGGCAGCATGGAACACAACAATGTTTACAATTGCCAATATACCGGCAAGCCAATCCACACCTACCCCCTTCCATTCAAGGAATGCCAATGTCACCAACACCGGCATTGTAGAAGCCGGGAACGACCAAGGACGTGTAGCTATAATCCACTCCTTGAAGCTATGTCTGCTATCACTTTTCATACAAACTTTTGATTTAATTACATCTATTCCGGTACAAATATAATCATTATACTCCTTTGTTATGTTAATTAACCAAAAAAAACAACAGCAAACTGCATAAAAGGGTGCAGGAGGCACAAATGGCTTGGTCGTTAATTACAAATTTAATAAATTTGCAACCTAAAAACCTATCAGGCGAATGAAAGTAATGAAATTTGGCGGAACATCTGTTGGTTCCGTAAACAGCATATTGAACCTAAAAGGGATTGTTGAACGCGCTGCCACAACCGAGGATGTAATTGTTGTAGTGTCGGCACTAGGCGGCATTACCGACAGGCTCATAAAGACATCGCAGCTTGCAGTATGCGGTGACAGTAGTTTCAACAACGAGTTCCAGGGGATTGTTACCCGTCACCACGAACTGATAAACGCAGTAATCCCCAACGAAGAGAAACGCAATGCCCTGGTGACGGAGGTGGACATGCTGTTGAACGAGGTGAACAACATATATCAGGGACTTGCCCTCATAAACAATATTACCCCAAAATCGGAGGCAACCATAGTCAGCTACGGAGAGAGAATATCGAGCCGCATTGTGACAGCTCTTATTGACGGAGCAGTGCGCTTCAATGCACGCACATTCATCAAGACAGAGACAAAGCACGGGAAATACATCCTTGCAAGCGAAGAGACCGACAGACTGATTCACAAGGCCTTCGACGGCAGGAACCATAACATTATTGTTGTACCCGGATTCATTGCACAGGATAAGGACAACGAAGAGATTACCAACCTGGGACGTGGTGGCAGCGACTATACTGCCGCTATAATTGCAGCGACACTGAACGCAAGTTGCCTTGAGATATGGACCGATGTTGACGGTTTCATGACTGCCGACCCACGTGTGATAAACAACGCCTATACAATAAAGCATTTGAGTTATGTAGAGGCTACCGAACTCTGTAACTTTGGAGCAAAGGTTGTATACCCACCTACCATATACCCGGTATTCAAGGCGAATATTCCCATAAGGATTAAGAACACATTCAACCCCGATGGAGAGGGCACAATAATAGACGCACACAGCGAGGATGAAGGACGTCTTATCAAGGGTATTTCAAGCATTAACGACACCGACCTGCTTACCGTGCAAGGTTTGGGTATGGTGGGAGTCGTTGGTGTCAACCAACGTATATTCCGTGCGCTTGCAAATGCAAACATCAGCGTGTTCCTTGTTGCACAGGCTTCATCGGAAAACAGCACATCGCTTGGTTTGCGCCACGATGATTCGGAGAAGGCCTGCGCCGTACTGAACAAGGAGTTCGAGAAGGAGATTTCCATGGGTCTGATGGAGAGTGTACGCGCCACAAACAACCTCTCCACTGTAGCCATTGTAGGTGAGAACATGCGCCATAATGCAGGAATCATAGGAAAGCTGTTCCAGACTCTTGGCCGCAACGGTATCAATGTAATTGCATGCGCCCAGGGCGGACAAGAAACAAATATTTCATTTGTTATAGAATCGGACCTGCTGCGCAAAACGCTGAACGTAATACACGACTCATTCTTTCTATCGGAATACAAGGTCCTCAACTTGTTCATATGCGGCATTGGAACTGTTGGCGGCAGCCTGATAGAACAGATTGCATTGCAACAGGAGAAACTGAAAAGCGAGCATAGACTTAAACTGAATATCGTAGGTATTGCCAACAGCCGCCACGCGATTTTCGACCGCGAAGGACTAGACCTCAGCAACTACCGCACAGCATTGATGGAGAACAAGGAGAGCAATATTGGCGAGCTGTGCAAGGAGATTATAAGAATGAACATATTCAACCCGGTG
>JAFZFM010000175.1 GCA_017555865.1 Bacteroidaceae bacterium | reverse complement strand
CTGGTGTCAAAGACTGGTGTCGAAATAGTTATAATTATTAACGAGTTGAAAATATGGTGTCTAAAATTATTGCAATCAAAAAAATAGTAGTAACTTTGTTTATAATAAATTTATAGAGTTATGTTATTGCAAGAATTATCCAAGGAATTGGAACGTCACTATGAAATTGGTAAACAACGAAAAGAGTGTAATGCTCTTGTGCAGTGTTTTGGAATTAAATTTGCAGATGTTATAAAAGAAAATAATATAAGACCTGAAGATATTGTAGAGTATTCTTCTTTGAAAGGTACGACATATGCGACAGAAATAAGAAAAGGAATAAAACTGTCTAAGTATGTTGCAATAACGAAAAATATTTAATATGTTTAGATTTTAGCGTGTTAGATAAATTGATTTGTTAGAGAGTGTTTTTGTTTCATATCTGCTGTAAACAAAACTCTCTCTTTATTCTCTGTACTGTGCTAACGCTTACATTTGAGAGTTTCGCTGTGTTTCGTACAGAGTAACCACGCTTCAAGAATGAAATAACCTCTTTGTATTCCTCATTCTTCTGCTCTGTGGTTTTTACACTGCCTTTCTTGCGACCTAACTTGCCACCGCTTGCAATGTAACTTTCTCTGCCACTATTTAGGCGATAAACGATGTTAGAACGCTCTATGTTCGCCATTTCTGCAAGAACTGTTACCATTATACTGGCGATTGGATTCGCCTCTCCTGTGGCGTTCAGGGTATAAATACCGAGGTTTTGGATATATACAGATACTCCCGCTTCGTGCAACATTTCAAGGGATTTCAAAACTTGTAAGGTGGAACGACCTAAACGACTCAACTCCGACAGTAGGATATAGTTAACCTTGTTTGCTATACAGTAGTTGATGCACTCCATAAGGACAGTTCTGTTCTCGTTCTTGGTTGCTCCGCTTATATGTTCTTCGTATGTTCCTACAATACTGTAGTCGTTGCTATTGGCGAAGCGTGTCAAGTCCTCTATTTGTCTTTGGGTGTTCTGTCTGTCGTTGGTTGATGAAACTCTGGCGTAAATAACTGCTGTACTCATATTGCTGTCTTCTTAATTCACTGGCTAATGTACCAGGAAAGTCCTGCTCCTGCAAGCTCCAGAGTCAAAAATATCAAAGAAAATTTTGAATACAGAAAAACATGTTTTTTTTGATTGAATACAGATTTATTTGAATACAAATTATTTTTGAGTACAAGAGATAAACGATAAACAGATATGTTGAATTGAATATCAAGATTTTATATAAAGATTGAAGAAATGATAAATACTACCCTTGTTTTTAATGATTGTAAAAATCGTTTTATTTACTTGAATTGATAATAATTTTATCAAAATAAGCTATAAATATGATAATCATTATATTACGTTTACAAACAAGAAATGGTAAGGTACTTTACTAATACCTTACCATTTACCATTAGATTAAATCCATTACTCCATAGACTTTTCTCCCTTTGACTGCTTGAAATCGTATCACTCTGTTTAAGAAAGTCAGATAGAACAACCATAACCAATCATCTGTGATGAACATAGTTGGGTTGTACTCTATATGCTCTCGTGTAAAGAAATCTTTTATGACATCCGAATTGATTCTAACTTCCAATCTATGCAATTGGTTTGGATTGTCATAGCTTTCCATTATATAATCCTTATGGCTCTTGTTTTCTATCTCACGCTTCTTGTTATATGCGTTGATACTCAAATCATTTTTCTTTTGCTGGATAAGGATGCTATATTCTTTGATGCGTTCCAAATTGCCAACCCCGATATAAAGAATGTCCTCTATCAACTTCTTTCTGTCTGTAATCTTTGTACCATTGATGATAGGGTAGTAGTCTTTGTTTCTAATCATCTTGACTAATGCCTTTGAAAAATTAGTGCTGGCATCAATGGCTAAATCTAAATGGGTAATGTTGTTGAACTCTAATCCTAACATTTGTTCGATGTAGTCCAAGAATACTAATCTTCCTTTGGTGTTATGGTTGTACTTCAAATAGAATTGTTGGTTATCTATCTGTAACCACACAAATGACTGAAAAGTCTCATCGTGGTCCGAACGCAAACCCCATTGGATTGTTCCAAATACTTGCTCTTCCATATCCTCAAAGGTGTTATCATTATAGAATGTATAGACTATCTCATAGATGTAGTTGAAGTGTGTTCCGTCTATTCTTCGTAACTGAAAATCCCACCCTTGAACCTCATAGGTGTCTAATGGATTTTCCTTTAATTCGTGTAATCTGCTGGTATCTGATAATGTATAGCAGATTTTTAGTTTGTCAATAACTGGTACCATAAAACCATTCATTTGTATAAATTATTTTTTCTTTGCCATAGTGCTTTCATTGCTTCCGATATGGCTTGTTTGTGTTGTTTAGTCTTTGGCTGGTTCCTCAACGCTTGGCTAATCAACTTCTTGGTAGTCGCTGATTTCTTTCTACCTCGTAAAGCGTATGCAATCTTTCTTTTGGTTTGTTCATTCATTATTCAACCTTTTTATATAAATAGTAGGTAGGTTGAAAATAGTTAGAAATAATTACAGAAAATTTTATGGAAAGAACGCTTTACTGGTAGAAAGGTTAAAATCGGCTCTATTAGAAAGCAGTTACCTAAGTCTTATTGTGCAAAGGCTTGTGCAACTATTCTTGCGTGTTGTAACTTGTCCACTTTGATGTACTTCAAGAAATTGCCTTCTGTGGTGTGTCCTGTGATTGCCATAATGCTAATGGTTGGAACACCTTTAAGATACATGTTTGTAGCAAAACTTCGTCTTGCTGTATGGTTCATCAAAAAATCATGTTTTGCTCCATTCTTAATTTCTGTTTGTCCACCCTTAACACGAGATAATGAAACTGGTTCAGATATGCCAGCCCATTCGGCACACTTGCGAATATGTTTCAGTGTTTTGCTTTTATCAACGCTCTTTGGGAGTACACCACCATATTTTGCTATGATTGCTTTAACCATTGGGTGTAATGGAATGATAACCGTTTTATCTGTTTTATGGGTATGTACAATCATTGTATCATCATTGATGTTAGCTTCTGATAGGTCTTTCCAATCCCCGAAACGTAACCCTGTCCAACAAGCTACTATAAACAAGTCTCGTGTGATTTCGATATGGTCACGTGGGTCTATTTGTGTCTTGATAACCTCATCATTAAAGTCTATTGCATATAGTTTGTTAATGTCCTCTTCTGTTAGATACACATTCTCAACATCGTGGCATTTGGTTTGATAGCGATGAAATGATTTATCGGTTATTAGTCCTTGTATTTCCGCTTCTGTTAACCATACTTTCATTATGCTGTATTGAGCTGCAATTGTATTGCTTGTATAGTTCTTGCTCATCATCCAAGCTGTGAAGCGTTCTTCTAATTGTGCATTGAAGACTTCCCAAACCAATCTTATGTGCTTGTCTTCGCAAAACTTTTGTAATCGTTGTAACGCATTGCGATGGTTGTAGATTGTACCACTAACGATTCTTCGTTGGGTATCTCTGTTGACCATTTGGGACTTTCGTTCAATGTAAGCGTTTATGAATTCTGCTGGCTTCTTACGGATGCTAACCTCAACACCTCTAATCTTTGCATTGATATAGTCAGAGAAGTTCTTGGCATTGTGTTCCATTCCATTGTTCATAAGGTGGTTCTGCGAAACTTCTACTCCGTATTCATGACAATTGTCAAGTATCTTTTTCAGTCCTTTGTTGACACCTTTGTTATATTTTAGTTGCACATTACCTAAAGCACTATCTTCTGATGCTCGTTCACCTACTTGTGTTCTTGTAGTTTTAATCCAATACTCTGGCTCAATCAATAGACCAGTGTATATTCTTACTCGTTCCTTATTGATGGTTGTTGTCAACCATATTTGAGATTTTTTGCTTCCAATCCCTTTGAGATTGAAGTTAATCTTCATACTAAATCTACCATTTACCGAAACTTCGTTTTCAACCATAACATTATATGTTTTTTAATGTGTCCTCTTGCGAAGACTTATTTTTATTTAAAGTATATGGATTCGCAAAGTGAAGTCAATACCCATGATGAAATTTTTTTTCTTACCTCAAAGTTACTGGCAAAAAATGGACTGGAAAAATGGTAGGAAATGCTACTGGTGTCAAAAACTGGTGTCAATTTAGATTCGTTAACAAAAGTGCTAAAAATTCTTCCTGAGAGCGCTGGAGGCTATATATCAATAAAATAGCCTCAACTTTTTGAGGGTTGAGGCTATCTAAATATGCTTTAAAAAGGGTTTATTTTATTCCCATTCAATAGTAGCTGATGGTTTTGGTGACATATCGTAGCATACGCGGTTGATGTTTGGAACTTCAGCGAGTATGCGGTCGGTAATCTTAAGAAGGATTGGCCACTCAATCTGCTCGATTGTAGCTGTCATTGCATCCACAGTGTTCACGGCGCGTATGATAACCGGCCAGTCGTATGAACGTGCGTTGTTGCGTACACCTACTGACTTGAAGTCGGGTACTACGGTGAAGTACTGCCATACAGTCTTGTCAAGGCCAGCGTTCTTGAACTCCTCGCGAAGGATAGCGTCGCTCTCGCGCAATGCCTCAAGACGGTCGCGTGTGATGGCGCCGAGGCAACGTACGCCCAAACCGGGGCCTGGGAATGGCTGACGGTATACCATGTCGTATGGCAAACCGAGCTCGAGACCACAAGCACGAACCTCGTCCTTGAAGAGCTGACGGATTGGCTCAACCAACTCGAACTGGAGATCCTCAGGCAGACCGCCTACGTTGTGGTGGCTCTTAACGCACTTTGCTGTCTTTGTACCGCTCTCAACGATGTCGGGGTAGATTGTACCCTGGCCCAAGAAGTCGATGCCGTCGAGCTTGCGTGCCTCCTCCTCGAATACGCGGATGAACTCGCCGCCGATAATCTTGCGCTTCTGCTCTGGGTCTGCAACGCCTTCGAGAAGATTTAGGAAACGGTCTGTTGCATCAACATATACCAAGTTCGCGCAAAGCTGGTTGCGGAAAATCTCAACAACAGCCTCGCTCTCGCCCTTGCGCATCAAGCCGTGGTTAACGTGAACGCAAACGAGGTTCTCGCCGATAGCCTTGAGAAGCAATGCTGCAACAACTGAGCTGTCGACACCGCCTGAAAGGGCGAGCAACACCTTCTTGTCACCAACCTGGCGGCGGATGAGCTCAACCTGGTCGTTGACGAAGTTTGTCATGTTCCAGTTCTTCTCGGCCTTGCAGGTGTCGAGGACGAACTCCTTGACAGCCTCTTTAACAGCCTCTACGTCGTTGCCGAGTTCGGCAATCTTTACATCGCAAAGTGCCTTGTCGTGGCCTGCTGCCATAACAGGGAAGCCTGCGTTGTAGATATCGTGGTCAACATCGATGGCAACACCGTCGATAACGTTGTTTGGACCACCGTTGATGATAATACCTTTTACATTTGGGAGAGCCTTGAGCTCATTGACTGTGATGTCGTGTGGGTAGATCTCGCTGTAGACACCAAGTGCGCGGATTGCACGTGCAAGAACTGTGTTCTCGTGACTACCGAGGTCGAGGATTACGATCATATCCTGTTTCATATTCTTGAATGTATTAATTGGTTTTCAGAACCTGTTTGAATTATGACGCGAAAATAATGTTTTTTCTTTTTTTGTACAAACGATGGGTGCTTAATATTTATGTATAATGCAAAAAAAATATTGCCGGACTGCTTTAGGGGGCGTGAGCGGAAATATAAGTGCCGCCGAGTTCATTTATTCCATCATTTTTTATGTTTTGACGCTTGAAAATGTTAAGTTTGCATAAAATAAAGTAATGATATGGATATGAATTTCAAGAGATACATTCCGGCCCTTATTCTTTTGCTTGCATTCGCCTGTGTACCACAAGTAACGGTAGCGCAGTTCAGTCAAGGAACAGTAGTGAGGCTTGTGAACAGGAGTACGGGAAAGGCTGCAGCATCCAATGCCATGCTGGTTGGTTGTACAGAACGCAACACTGACTATTCCCAGTTGTGGTATGTGGAATCGCGCTCATACAATGCCATTCCAATAGGCTACAAGGTGAGGCTGCGCAATTTGGGTAACGGACATTATCTCCAGGGCAACAACAACTCGTCAACACCATGGCGCACGGTGAAGAGTACCGGTACATATACCGAGAACTACGACGGCCAAAGCACCAAATTCACTACCGAGCTATGGGAGGCTTCAAGGGATGGATATTATACCCTTGGTGCCGAGAACCAGAAGACTGGCAACAGCGATTACTATTACGATAAGATGCATAGCAATGCCGAGGGTACTTGCGTGAGTTGGATGGGAGCGGCCGATGCTTCGCTGTGGACCATTGAACTTGTCTCGGGTATCGATGTACAGGCGCAGTGGAACAGGCTTGCCGAATTCGAGAACATGGCAAACCGCAAGAATGAGTTCCAGGGCTACCTCAATACATTGTTTACAGATGACCTTTGCACAGAACTGCGCAGTGCATACAAGTCGCAAAGTGCTCTGTTGGCATCATCGGCCTACCAGGCACTGCCGGCAGAGCTCAAGGCTATGGCTCTAAAGGTGTGCAATGGCGATTGGAGTGAGGTGAACAAGGACAATAGCAACGTGTCGTGGACAAGCTCCACTGCAAGGCGTTTCAGAGTGCAGACCATTGAGCCGCACTCCGTAGCCGAGGAAATCTGCAACGTGGTGAAGACGGGTGCATATTCCAACATGAATAACCCCACAGGTATCTATGCCGGCAGTATGGACATGCTGTATATAATGGTAAAGGGAGATATAAAGCAGGGTGCAGCGCTCTATCTTGCCGGTCTTGCCCATGACAGCAAGAGTTATCTTACCTCAATTGCCGGCAGCAACCCTGTGCAACTCAATAAAGGACTCAATGTGGTTCCTTTCTATGGCAACAAGGATATGCTTTATCTGCTCTATTCTGTGAACAGCCAAAGCAGCAGTTATCCATTGACAAACTATCCCGATATAGAGGTGCACATCGAGGGTGGTTCAATAAACGGTATGTATGATGCCTCGATGGGCGATGCTGCCATTTATAACGAACTGAGTGCCAATGCTGCAAAAACCGGTCTTGAGTATTATGACGTCCTTGGTGGAAAGTTCGTTTTCCGTACAAGCAGGGGAACTGTTTTCAACAACAACAGCGGCTCATCAATTGACCGTGCCTTGGCTGTGTGGGATATGATTGGACAGACACAGCACATGATAATGGGAGTTTCATCGGCTGCCGAAATGGCAAGTGACCCGTTGCAACTGCATACCTATACATCCGATTTCTCGCGCTCCTTCAACAACCGTCAGCTCGTGCATTCGTTGCAGACCATCGGTGCCTACACGCAGATGCCTTATCGCATACAGTTTATGCATGGCGAGGGTATGCTCCGTGGTGATGCCATGGAACGCTCGGACTATATATGGGTGTGTGCGCACGAATTCGGACACTCGAACCAGAATGTCATAAACATGGTGGGTACCACCGAGATTAGCAATAACCTGTTCTCGAATGTGGCGATATTCTACCAGGACTACATGCATACACGCGGTGGTACCGTTGCCGACAACAATTCCGAGTACAGGAACAATACCGCATGGCATTTCCGTGATCCCGAGTCAAGGGTGAGAATGTTGTACCAGCTGTGGCTCTATTACCATGCTGCGGGTAGGAACAGGAACTTCTTCCCCAAACTTTTCGAGTATCTGCGCAATGACCCCATGTCAATACGCGATGCGTCTGCAGGCGATGTCTATACATCAAATGAATCTCTGAAATTCTACAAATATGCCTGCCGTGCAGCAGGGGAGGATTTGACGCCATTCTTTGAGGCATGGGGCTTCTTCGTGCCGTTTGCCAAGCGTACAATAACCGATTACTATGACTATAATATCATCAGTCAGGAGAGCGACATCAATGCCGCCAAGAACGAGGTAGCCGGCTATGGCTACAGGAAGAACTGGTCGGTTATCTTCATTGAGGACCGCATTGGAACAGTGGCAAGCAACAAGTATCCTTCGCAGAACAAGGTTTGGGTCGGTACTGTACTCAACACCGGAAGCATGGGACAGTATACCGATTACCGTAATGCCGAGCCTGTCGCCGGCGAGTTTGTATGGGTGCAGGAGTCGGACAACGTTGTAAAGGTTGCCGGTGGCAGCGGCGCAGTGGGCGTTATGCTTGAATGGGGTGGCAAGATGCATGCATTCTATAATGATGTACAGCTGCAGGTTGATGCCTCTACAATGAACGCCATAAAGAGCGGCGACTGCAAGATAAAGGTCATTGGTGCCGACCAGTCGGTCATTGTGGCAAAGAATGTGAGCGAAGCCAGTGGCGATGAGGCAAAGAGGGTGTTGCTCAAGGCTATGATTGACAAGGTGGACGAGATAAAGAAATATGTCGACTCATCATACCGCAGAGTGGGGTACTATAACCCTGCATATACACAGGGATTGATGCTGGTGTATGACAAGGCGCTCAATGTCTATAACAAGAAGGTTGCAACGGAGTACATGGAGTACATTGACAGGCTTACAGCCGAGATAGCTGCGTTTGAGCAGTTGGGCGACAAGGCTTGCATAGGCATCAACAGTGGAGCGCCGTATATGCTCGACAATATCATGTACCAGGGTTACTATATGTACCTTGGCAGCAACAACGAGGTTGATGCAAAGACCGTGCCATATGGAGATGTGGCATGCTGGGTGTTCGAGAAGGCTGCCGATGCCAATTCTTACTACATAAAGAGCCGTAGCAACAGCCGTTATATTGGAGTGTTGGATGCTGCAAGCCGTCAGATGTATGCAAGTGAGGCTTCGACATCTTCGGCAGGCGTGTTCCGCGTTGAGATATGTGACGACAGGAGTGCTGTGCTTGGCGGCGTGTCGCACTATATGCACCTCGATGCAGGAAAGAACGTAGTGGGCTGGAACAAGGATGCCGAGGCATCGCACTGGAACATTAGGCTTGCCGAGTTGAGCGATGCCGATGATGCCAAGTTGGATATGGAGGTAATGCTACAGGGAGTGAAGTGGCTTGTTGAGGAGATTGGAACAGGCGTGACATTCGGTGGCAATGCGTCGGTAAGTGGAGTTGCCGATAAATATAAGGGGCTTGTTGAACTGCAGGATCTCGCGGATGCATGCCGCTCGGTAAGCAGTGCTCAGGGGCTGGGTAATTCTTCATACGATATATATGTGAAAATGTATAATGAGCTATATACTCACTATCTGTCATTGAAAAAGGTATATGACATGGGTAACGATACCCACCTGAAGAGTGCACGCCTGGCATTGATGGCAGTGATGAACGAGGTAAGTTCGTGCCTGCATGGAAATGCTGCTGCCGGTAGTGTGCCGTTGCAATGCACCGATATGTCGGCACCGTATTATATCTCATCGAATGCCGAGCACAATGCCGGTGGCGCAGCAAGGGATGGCGGAGGCTTGCCTGCATTGCTCGATGGTGCCATTGGCACATATTTCCACAGTCGTTGGGCAGGAACTGTGGTTGGCGAACCGCACTTCCTGCAGGTCGACATGGGAAGCGGCAATTCGGTCTCGGACTTCAGCTTCAGCTACACACTCCGCGAGGGCGTGCCTCATGCAATGCCCACTGGTATCGTGGTGTCGGGCAGTAACGATGGTGCCGGGTTCGAGAATATACTTTCACTTGGCAGGCAGGAGCTGGCCGGAGATGGCGCAGCGGGCAATGCTGACTATTCGCTGAACTCCAACTTTGCCGATGTGACGAAGAAAGCGCGAAAGATAACTGCCGTGAAACTCAATAGCCCCGGATGTGGCATGCAGACTGTGGAACTGGCAAACCCCAGCCGCCTGTACAATGACATGACTGCGACTGCGGTGTTCAATGTCCTGCCCGGTGAAACGGTGACCGCGTCGTTTGTCAAGGATGGGGATTGGAGTTGGATGCATGGTTATATATATGTAGATGCCGACAAGAATGGCTTTGAGTCATATATTGTAGACAACAACCCCGGCGGCGACATTGTGGCATACTCGTTCTATGGCAGTGAAACCAACGAGAACAGCGGTCGCAACAGCCTGGGCAACTATATCTCGGGCGATGGACGCAGTGTCCTTGATCCGCCTGCTTTTGTCGCACCCACAGTACCGGGTATTTATCGTATGCGTTACAAGGTGGATTGGAACAGCATAGACCCCAAGGGCGACAACAACAGTAACTTCGGCGGTACCATTGCCGACACTGACGGAGCTATTGTGGATGTGATGCTGCGTGTGGGTGATGCTTCCGCGTCAGGAGTAAAGGAAAGCTTTGTTTCTGATACCATATCGTGTGGAAAGAGTTACCGCTATCTGCGCTTTACGGTAACAGAGTCCGATTGCTTTGTCGAGGGACACAACTGTCCACCTTCTCACTTGCAGTATAACGGACAATATTTCTTCTGTCTTTCAGAATTCGGGCTGACAAGAATTGACAGCACCGACCCCGAAGGTACATGGCTTCCGCTTTATGCCGATGATGCCGAGGCACTTCTTGCCAAGGCCGAGAGGGTGTTGGGTAACGCATCGACAGCAACAGAACTTGAAAAGTGTACTGCCGGGCTGCAACTGATGGCCGATACGCTGCGCCGCGCATTGGCTACGCCACTGCCTGTGGAACTGACTCCGGATATTGACTCTCCGGTCTTCTATCGCATCAATTCTGTCGTGGGCAATTCTCCTCTTGAATATGAGATGGCAGCAACGGCCAATATGTTCGATTCCTCGGCTGCTCCGTTGAACCTTGTGGCTTTTGCCGGTTCTGATGCCAACAGACCAGGTCAGGCGTGGTACTTCATGCGCGGTACCGATGTGGGCCGTTACTACATCTGTCCAAAGCAGGGCAATGGCAAGGTACTTGGCACCAATCCTGCGTGGGCTCAGGTAATGCAGGCCGGCGAAAACCGTGTGTGGGGTGTTGAAAAGGATGAACCCGGCTATGTGACAGAGTGGAATATCGCTGTGCTTGAGGGTGGGGAGTGCGTGCTCTCGCCCGTGTATGCGACATCGCTCGTCCTTGGCCGCCCTGATATGTCTGCGCAGAAACTGGGATTTGTCAATGACCCTGCTGCCGAGAATGCAAGGTTTGTCATTGAGAAGACCGAACTTGATTATACGGGAGTGGAAAAGATTGTGGAAATGGAGGATGGCGCTGCCGGGGTGGTGTACGACATCTACGGCCGTCGTGTGGAGCGTGTGACTGTTCCTGGAATATATATTGTCAACGGATGCAAGGTACATATAAAACCATGAAAAATGGCTTCCGGTAATTGCATATTGCTGAAAATGGCGTGTGATGGGGTAAATAAATAGGGCTTTTATCAAAAACTTTTATTTTTTAACTGCTTTTGGTGTTTTATATATGAAAACATTTTGTTAAATTTGCAAAGTGAAACTTTGCGAAGATAGGCTGCGCTCGTTGCAAAACGTTCAAACAAGTTTGCGTTTTACTCGCTGGCACTATCATTGTAAAGTGAAAACTTTGCGAAGATTGGCTGTAAAAGTATGAAGACTGTAAAAATTGTGCTTTTTATTGTACTTGCGGCGTTGGTCATGGTGTCGTGCCGCGCAGCCGAATATTGCAATTGTGGATGAGCTGGTCCACATGAAATGAAAGAAAACGAGATTTTTTTTAATTATAAACGTTTTAATTAAATTTTAAAAAAATGATTAAACTTGGTATTAACGGTTTCGGTCGTATCGGCCGTATGGTATTCCGCGCAGCAGTGAAGAACTTCGCTAACGACATTCAGGTTGTAGGTATCAATGACCTTCTCGATGCTGATTACTTGGCATACATGTTGCGTTATGACTCTGTACACGGTCAGTTCGACGGTACAATCGAGGTTGAGGGTAACAACTTGGTAGTAAACGGTAACAAGATCCGTTTGACAGCTGAGATGGATCCTGCTAACTTGAAGTGGGACGAGGTAGGTGCTGAGGTTGTTGTTGAGTCTACAGGTTTCTTCTTGACAGACGAGACAGCTCGCAAGCACATCACCGCTGGTGCAAAGAAGGTTATCATGTCAGCTCCTTCAAAGGACAGCACTCCAATGTTCGTATACGGTGTTAACCACACTACATACGCTGGTCAGGACATCATCTCTAACGCTTCTTGTACAACTAACTGCTTGGCTCCTATCGCTAAGGTGTTGAACGACAAGTTCGGTATCGTTAAGGGTTTGATGACTACAGTACACGCTGCTACAGCTACTCAGAAGACTGTTG